>JAFZSF010000029.1 GCA_017619495.1 Clostridia bacterium
CCTAAGTTTGTCTGTCTTTTAAGTTCATATTGACCCCTTTTACGAAGTCAATTATTGCCCAATTTTACGCCGATAAAAAAAAAGATTTTGGAAAGAGTCTCAGCCTTTAATTAACAATTAAAACTCTTTGGACTGATCATTGTTTTGAAAATGCGTATAATAACCCATCTTTTTTAAGATTTTATCTTGCGCAACTAATTTATTCATTTCATCAAAAATCGTCTTTCGTGCAATTTTGTCATAATTTTTGCTAAAGACTTTATTACCGACCCTAATAGTCATTTTATTTTGCTCAATAAATCGTTTCATAACTGCGTCTAACATTGCATCAACAAAAATTAAAACACCAATGTAATCAATTTTTAAACCATTGTCAGAAACAGCATAATATCCCATATCATTATAAATGCGTTCAAAAGTATAACCACTTTTTTGGGCACCATCACCATACTCTTGATTCATGGCATCAATTTGTTTTTGATTTTTATAATCAAATGCAAATAAAACACCAACACAACCTAAAACCGATACTCCCGCCTCAATTTCATATTCTGGACGCTCAAAAGCACGAATGATTTTGACATTAATACCAGCTGTACCAGGATTTTCTTTTTTGTTTTGTACCGCACTTCCAATCATTACCTTACTTTTCCTCATATCGACTCCATTTTTAATTTTATAAAGTATATTAACATCCATTCACAATTAAAAGCAATACCTAAGCAAAAAATATTTTACAAAAAATTTTTATGAATACAAACAAAAACCCGTTCAATATGAGCGGGTTTTCGGTTAGATAAAATTCATAATTATATTGTTGTACCTGCTTCCAGCATTTTGTTCTGTACATACGCATATTCCATTTCGTGCAGATTAGTACTAAAAACCTTGCGCGCATCTTCATCAAATTTACCACCAATCAAGCTTTCACCCATTTGAACATCGGCTCCTGCCATAATAATTTGTGCCACTAATTTTTCAAAATTACCTTCTTGGTTGCACATGAAACAACCTGTAACAGTACTATCGTGATTAGTTATCTTCAAATAACGACCACAAATGTTTTGGCAGTTTTTTTCCGTCCATTCGCGTTGTAGCTTATTTTTATAATCAATGAACAAATTATAGCTAGCCTTACACTCTGCACGCGCTACAATCCCCGACAACATTTTAAATTCCTGTTTTAATTGTTTCTTCTTCATGATTACTCCCTTGTGTGGTGAAATCTTATCATACTAATCTTAAAATTACAATACCATTTTGAAAATTCCTGCATTTTATAATCACGCAACAAAAAACCCGCACTTTTGCGCGGGTTGGTACCTCTTTATTTTAAAAAGCATTACATTGTCATATCATCTTGATGCTTGTTTTGGGCTTGCTCATATACCATTTTCATTTCAGTAGTTTTAGCACCAATAACTTTTTGAGCAATTTCGTCGTATTTTCCCTTAATTGTTATGTTATCAACTGTAACATTCATTCCATAATTCTCAACAAACTTTTTCAAAATCACATCAAACAATCTGGAATCAATTTGCATACAATCTACTTTTGCACCAATTGGAATAAAATTTGGAGCTAACGAACCGCTAGAAAAATAGCCCTCTTCCATATCTTGTGTTGCTTTTTCGTGTAAAATTTTATCATCAATTTCATTTCCTTCTCGTTTTTTCAAATAAAAAGTATAAACTGGATCGTCGTCACTATAACGAACACCCTTTTCAGCAGAGTTATATTTTTTAAATTCTGTATCCCAATAAATAAAGTGATTAAAAGATTTAACTTGATCTGCATTTTTATAGTTAAACCTAAGGTTATAACCAACACCATTTTTAATTGTATTTGATGCCAAACCACCAGTCGGGATTGCATGACCATAATCGATGATTACATCAATTCCAGGTACAACCAAATTTTTATTTTCTTTTTCCATATCTACTGAAACTCCTTTTTATAAACAACTTCCCTAGTTATTTAAACTATGACACACAAAACAAGAAAAAGCAATTTTTTTCTGAAAAAAACTAAAACTTAGAATAAAAAACCCGCTCTTGCGAACGGGTTTTTAATGGAACTTGCGTCTACCTAGATTGTCGGGCCGTCTCCAGCCAGATAGTTTCGGCGTTTATGGTCTTAACTGCTGTGTTCGGAATGGGAACAGGTGTTACCCCATAGCAATAGACGCAAGTAATGGTCGTGAACTTGACAAGCATTCACTGCAAATTGCAAGGCAAAACGTTCTGTAAACGCTTGCTCCAAAAGAACAAGCCCTCGACCGATTAGTATCATTCAGCTAAACACATTACTATGCTTACACCCATGACCTATCAACCTTGTTGTCTACAAGGGGTCTTACATAATTGAGATATCTCATCTTGGGGCAGGTTTCACGCTTAGATGCTTTCAGCATTTATCCTATCCGCACATCGCTACCCAGCTATGCAGTTGGCACTACAACTGGTGCACGATCGGTGCGTCCAACCCGGTCCTTTCGTACTAAGGTCAGATCCCCTCAAATATCTTACGCCCACGATGGTTAGGGACCAAACTGTCTCACGACGTTTTGAACCCAACTCGCGTACCACTTTAATCGGCGAATA
>JAFZSF010000004.1 GCA_017619495.1 Clostridia bacterium
GCTGGTCAAATCACGGATAGTTTTAATGTTTGCACGATTCAAGCAGTTTGCACTGCGCGGTGAAAGTTCCATATCCTCAATACTGGTTTCAAAAATCTTTTCAACGGTTTCTTCTTTACTTTCGACGAAAGTATTGTGACCTGCCATACCTTCAACCATATTAATTAACAAGGTCAAGTGGTCTTGAATCAACTTAGCCGCTAAAGCAACAACTTCTTTGGCTTCAACGCTACCGTTAGTCGTCAATTCAACCGTCAATTTGTCATAGTTCATATCGCCACCAACACGGCTTGGTTCAACGAAATAGTTGCACTTAACAACTGGGCTATAAAGGCTATCGACAGCGATATAACCAATGCTGTCATGAGCGCCTTTTTGGTCCTTGGCTACGACATAACCACGACCACGCGCCACAGACAATTCCATTTTGAATTCAGTATTACTATCCAAGGTAGCAATTACCAAATCTGGGTTACAGATTTCCACCAAACTGTCATGTTCAATGTCTTTCGCATAAATCGGACCAGCGGTTTTTTTGTTAATATGCATAGTTGTCGTGTAGTTCAAGTCATCGGTTAAAGCTTTTAAAATCAAGCTCTTAACATTCAAAACAATGTCAGTAACATCTTCGACTACACCTTTTACTGTTGAAAACTCGTTATTGACTCCGTTAATACGAATCGCCGTAACCGCGGTACCGGGTAAGTTTCCTAGCGAAACGCGTCGAATCATATTACCCAATGTAGTACCATAACCGCGTTCCAAAGGTTCAATAATAAAGTGTGCACTTTTCGCTCCGGTGCTTTCGTTGACCGTAATTTTCGGTTTCATCAATTCCATTTTTAACATAATAATTTTCTCCCTTCTTTCAAATTACATTTTATTTAGAATACAACTCAATAATCAAGTTTTCTTGAATGTTCAAATCAATATCTTCACGGGTTGGTAATTCCAAAACTTTACCAGACAATTTGGCACCAGAAAATTCCAACCATTTTGGTAAACTCATCTTTTGGTCTTTCAAAACTTTGAAAATTTCCAAATCTTTTTTGTTTTCTTTAATTGCAATAACATCGCCTTTTTCCACTAAATAAGATGGAATGTTTACCGAGTTACCATTGACTGTAATGTGACCGTGCGAAACCAATTGTCGCGCTTCACTGCGACTATCAGCAATACCCATACGGTAAACAACATTATCTAAACGGCGTTCCAAGAATGACAATAAATTGTCACCAGTACGACCAGTTGCGTTAGCAGCCTTTTCATACAAAGAATGGAATTGTTTTTCTTGTAATCCATAAGCGCGTTTAACTTTTTGTTTTTCACGCAATTGGGTACCATATTCTTTTTCTTTTTTGCGCGCCAAACCGTGTTGACCAGGAACAACTGGACGCTTTTCCATGGCGCATTTAGCTGACAAGCAGCGTTCGCCTTTCAAAAACAATTTGCAGCCTTCGCGACGGCAAAGACGGCAATCTGGACCAACATATTTTGCCATGATTATTTCCTCCTTCTCTTAGGTGGTCGACAACCGTTATGAGCAACTGGTGAAGTATCGGTAATCGACAAAACTTCTAAACCTGCTTGGTTAAGTGCGCGGATAGCGTTTTCACGACCAGCCCCAGGGCCCTTAACAAACACATCGACTTTTAATAAACCCATTTCCTTTGCCGTAGCAGCAGCCTTTTCAGCAGTTGTTTGAGCAGCGAATGGAGTTGATTTACGACTTCCCTTAAAGCCTGCGACACCCGCACTAGCCCAGTTAATTACATTGCCTTGGTCATCGGTCAAAGTTACAATCGTATTATTGAATGACGCATTGATGAAAGCCTTACCCTTCGCGTTCAAAGTCTTTTTCGCTTTACGCTTGGTGGCTGGCTTCTTTTTCATCGGTGCATTAGATTTTGCTTCTGCCATTTATTCCTCCTACTCCTTATGCCTTGGTCCTGATAACCATTTTCTTTGGACCTTTGCGCGTACGCGCATTCTGCTTGGTCGATTGACCACGCACTGGCAAACCTTTACGGTGACGGATACCACGATAGCAGCCGATTTCCGTTAAACGCTTAATATCCAAAGATACTTCACGACGCAGGTCGCCTTCTGTTTTAAGATTCTTATCAATATAAGTTCTGATTTCGTTAATTTTTGCTTCCGGCACATCTTTTGTGCGAATAGTTGGGTCAACCTTACATTCCGCACAGATTTTATCTGCCGTTTTTTCACCAATGCCATAGATATATGTCAAAGCAAATTTAATGCATTTGTCTTTGGGTATATCCACACCACTAATTCTTGCCATTGTTTTCTCCTTTTTTAATTAATCTATAAAACGCACATCCCAAATTGCCGCGCGGGGTATGCGGGGATTTTCTACCTTAACGCGGTGATTTGGACGGGCGCGGTTGGCGTTGTTTATGTTTTGGATTTTCACAAATCACCATTACGGTGCCATTGCGCTTGATAACCTTGCATTTATTGCAAATTGGTTTTACTCCACTTCTCACTTTCATTGTCCATTTCCTCCGTTATCAATTACAGATTTACTGCGCCAAGTAATACGGCCATTGTTCAAGTCATATGGAGAAATTTCCAATTTAACCATATCACCTTCAAGGACTTTAATGTTATTTTTGTAAAGTTTTCCGGATAAGTACGCCATGATAACATGACCATTGGACAATTTGACTTTGAACTTAGCATTACGCATGACTTCAATGACAATGCCCTCTACCTCGATCGCATCAACCTTACTCAAAAACCAATCCTCCCCGCTAATAAATCCACAATAACGATTATTTTACAACAAGAAAAATATTTTGTAAAGCATATTTTTAAGTATTTTGTCAAACATTTTCTAGATTTTAAATATAAGTATCGTCGTCATCGGCAGTTACTTTGTTGTTATTATTGTCTTTAACATTAGCAACTCTTTTTTTAGTTAAACGGCGTCTGTTTAATGCGAAGTCAACTCCAATGTAACCAAAAGTCAAGACTGTCAAAACCGTTACGACTACGACACTCAAAACCACCGGCGACATTCCTACGGACGATTTTTTCTTGCTACCAGAATTATCTGTTGAACCACCGTTGCCGTCAGTCGAAGCAGTTTTTAACTGTTTATTATTCCACGCAGCTTCATAGGCAGCAACTGCAGCCTCAATTTCTTTCAAAGGCGTATTACTCAAACTGTTAAACTCCCAATACGCCTCGACACTTTCTTTTGCATCTTCCAACGCTCTCATATCGTATTTTTCGTATTCACCATTATTAACCAAACTGTTGTATTCCGCTTTTAAATTTATATACTTTTTAATCATAGCATCTACTTCGTCCAAAAGCATACCATTAGGTTTAACTAAATTGTCCTTAAATTTCAATGCTTCAAATTCTTCTTTCATTTGCTCATAATAATATGTGAAATATGTAACAAGTACACCTTTATATTTAGCGATTCGATCTTCCTCATCAGACCAAGTTAAGTTTTCATACGGTTGAGTATCAGCAAATCTATTAACTTTTTCTTTTTGTGAAATATAGCTCAAATAAGATTCATTTTCGTACAAAAAAGGACAAGAATTTTCTGTACGCGTTTCATCGAATGCATCTAATTGTTTTAATTTTAATGGATCAATTTTCAAATGATTAAAGCTATCTTCCAGATTGGTAATCAGTGTACCATAATTGTTTTTATCCTCTTGATTACGGGCTGTTAAGGCCGTATGATATTTTTGTTTAAAATCCGCACCAGTCTCATCTTCGAACCAAAGAATATTACTATCAAGATCCTGATCTTCAACATTTGGGTTAAATTCGACGACTTCGTTATCATTAATGTCACGACCAATAGTATAAGCAAAATATTTTTTATAAGTTTTGTTATCTAATAACTCACTTAATTTTTCAAAATTATTTTTCCAGCCAGTATATAATTTAAGATTATCCCCTGGCATTCTCTGAGCAGTATCCCATTTATATACATCACTGTTTACGACACCATCATCGGGCACCTTTGTGTACCAACCTTCAAATCGAAAACCATTAACCGATGCAGGATCGGCTGGATATGTAATTGAGCGATCATATTTTACTTTGTATGAATAATGGAAAGTTTCGCCCTCAACCACTTCTTCATGCGGATTCAATAATTCGTCATCATGATTACTATCAGGATCAGGATTTCGTTGATAAAAACTAACATAAAATTCGCCTAATTCCCACATTGCCACCAAGGTTCTTGCTTCCGTTACGCGTTCCGAACCAAATATATAATAACCATCAGCATCAACATATGGCTTTAATTTATCAGGAAAACTTAGGGAACTAGGCTTAACATCTTCATAATTTTCAATTTTCCAACCTAAAAACTTATACCCCTCACATATCGGTTGCGCTTCAATTTCGTAAATATATTGCTGGTAATTACGCAGGATATTTTGTTCATTATTATTTTTATTAACATAACTATTTTCACCTTCAGAAAAATACGCATCCGAAGTTGGCTTCATTAACTTACCTCTCAAACTTTCATCTGGATAATTATCCGGATATTTTTCGTAAGTATAGCCACTTGCCTTAAAAGTAATGGTATACTTTTCCCCAAAGAGATCACCCAAAACGGGACCAGACGACCAACGACAAAATTGGTAAACGGTTTCCAGCAATTTATCTTCGTAACTCAATTCTTCGTTTGTAACCGGATTAGTTTTATCAATTGTTAAACCAACTTCAAATCGTATAATTGGTAATGACGCGTAAAACAGAAGGCCTTTTTGATCGTCAAGTCGTTGACCTTCACCATCTTTGGTATAAAAATTATCAATATAACTCATTAGATCATTCTTCGAATAAGTTGAAGCGATATTATCTCCGTCGTGATAATATGTTTTGTTCGTTACAAAGTCACTGCTGTTATAATCCGCCACACTGACAAAACCCCAATTATATTCAGCCATCTGGGTTCCAGCATTCTCACCAATACCAAAGTCATAATAAACTTCATCGAATTGAATTTTTTCATTTTCTGATAAGGTCACATACTCTTGGTGGGTCGTACAATGCGTATGGTCACCCGACGAAATACAATCGCCAATTTGACCACGATTAGTAAAATAATATTGATCAGCACCGTTAAGTGTATGTCCGATGCAATCAACCACAGTTGATTCTTTATCATAGTAAACCTTGTTATTGGTTACATCTTTCCATAATTTACCATCATTACCATAACCATGCGCTACACCAACAACCAAATTATTGTATACCCAACTACCCGCATAAACACGACCTACCAAATTACCACAGTAGCGCGTCGCCCCATCTGCGATCGTCGCCAAGTCAATATTCAACACCAAATTATTATACAAGCCGGCCGCTACAATTAAATTACTTGCCGGCGCAACTTGTGTTGTTAACCCAGCAATACCGCCAACATAATAAGTTCCCTCAACACCGCCAGCAATATTAGGAACTAACGATGCGTCTTGGAAAGTTGAATTAATAATTTTGCTAGAAACATTAACACCGACTAAACCACCCAAATAACCATAAGTCGCCTTTCCGTAGGTTGTATTTTCATCAGTGCCTTGCTTAACTTGCATTGTAATTGAAGGTTGTTTTGTATTGTCATTAGCATCTTTGCATATCTTTACCCGATCCAAACCCCATTGTTTAGGCCAACTAACATTAATAGATTCACTTTCGTTTTTACGGGTAAAAGATAACTTACCAACCACACTACCTACACAAAAATTATGTGCATTATCGTTATCGGTCGTTACAGAAATTGTGGGATTAATAATATTAACATTGCTAATATAAGTACTATCAGCCGCACCTGCAACTACACCCACACAAACTTCCGACGGGTGTTCGGGACGACTTGCATCATCTTCTTTTATACTCGTTCCCTGATAGCTATATTCAATCACAGGGTCAACAAAAGTTACATTAGTAACAGCCCCACCAATCATCGATGCAAAGAAACCGGCATTTTTTGCTGTACTCATATCATCATATTTGATATGTAAACCGGTAATCTTATAACCATTCCCATTGAAAGTTATATTTTTATTTTTACCCAATGTACCAATCTCAATTGGCACCCAATAAGGATAAACCGTAATCAATTCTTCTTTTGCCTTACCATCTTCATATATAATATCACCATGTTCATCACGCACATAGTCGTAACAATTGGCACTATCCACACTTAAATCAATATTGTTCGACAACTCAAAAGTATACCCCGTGTAATCTTCGGTTGAATTTATGCGTCCTGATGAAGAAATTGCATATCGCATATATGCTAACTCACCCGCGTTAGAAATGTAACAAACTTTATCCCTGCGTTCTGCAAAACCACCACTACTAATTCCTTTTCGATTATCAATCTCACCAGTTTCGGTTCCCCAGTAACGCACAACATTATTATCCGCAGCGTTCAAATGCAAAACTGACGCCACATTCTTTTCAATGTTAACAACACAAAATCCTATACCTGATGCTAAGAACGCTAAAATCAGCAGTATCGACAAAATACCGAAACGCCAAGCATTAACTATCCTTTGTTGTTCCCCCATTTCTATGGTTAGTATATATCAATCATAATATTTTAGACAAATCAATTTTTCGCTTTACAAGCTGATTTCAGATTCATTAGTTCGGCAAAGCATAGTACGCATTTTCAAGTTTTTGGTTTTATATTGTTCTTCGTGTTTGGTTAAATTCTTCAACAAATCAGCCGGTACAATGAAAGCTTGCTGTAAAAAACCATGACTAGAGAAATCACCGCCATTTTCTGCGGTATAGCGAAGATTACCATTCATCTCAATCCGATTAACATTAACCCCATTCAAAACACCACGCAAGGTACTATTTTGGTAAAAAGCATTATTTTCATCAAACTGTTTAATATAGAACGGAATACCACCATCTAATAATTGTTCTGGGTAGGCATCAATATATTCGGCAGTTCCATCACCATTCGGATTAATTAATTGTGACATATGATTCCAGTTTAAGATTTTCCAAACAATCATCTGTGGTTGAAACCAAAGTGCCTTACTGCTTTGCTTAACCCGCACATAATATTCCCCGTTATATTTATACATTTTGTTTTGAGCCAACTTGCCATTCGGCATTACAGCGCCATAATACCAAAGATTGGTATCTGTTAATTTTCTTTGTTTTAATAAGGTTTCTAACTTTTGTGAATCACTAACCATTGACTTCGGCCAACAACCAAATTCAATCGTATGTTTCTCTGCATCTACATTACCAAAGCCTAACGGTAAATCATTACACTGTTTAATCGCTTGTAAGCTAATGTGTATTCCACGCCAATCACCCTTCGTATTATCATTAACATAGGTATCATACGGTATACCATTTTTACTAACATAATTAACAGCATGCGTTGTGTAACCAGTACGCAATAAATATGGCGAAGTTCCGTCACTAGAAACCGAAATACCATTACTAATCGCATAAGCTGTTGCCGTCATATTACGCGCAGCTTGTGGCAATGTTTTCAATTCTTCTAATGAACGCACAAAAACATAATCCACAGTATTAAACGCCTGATTCCCAGTTTCATAGTTTTGATCAGTATTTTCAACTACTACCGGCTCTAATTTATCGGTCAAATCAGCCATCTCTTCTGTTACTTTTTTTACTTGCATAACCGAAAAGAGTCCTTGTGTAAACTCACTCAATTTATTGCGTAACTTAATACCGTTTTTCATTTTCGTTGGTATTTTACCATAATTAATCCACCAAAATCAATACCAACGATAATTATTACTAATCAAATTTTTTAATCTTATCCGACTTAACTTTTAATTACCGACTGTTGCGCTAACGATCTCATATAATCTAACACGGTCTTCTATGTCAGAGATATAATACATTGGCTTAGCATGAGGATATGGCACTACCGCCGGCAAGTTAAATTTACCATTACCAACGGTTTGTTTGACCAATAATCGATCGTCATAAATACCACCAAACAACACACCACGATAATAAAGTAAATATTCACCCATCATTGATCGACAACCAATAGTTTTAAGATCACTCAATTGTTCCAACACAAAATCACAATAACTTTTCGTCGAAGCCATACACTCAACTTTCTCCTTACTTTTTATCATCAAAATATTTGCGGTCTTTTAGGCTGTCAGGCAAATACTGCTGTTCAACATAGCCACCAAAATCATGCGGGTATTTATAATCCTTACTGGCTGCGGTATGATTCTTTAAATACTCAGGGATGCGGTCATCGGCATGATTTAAGGCATCGTCTTTGGCACGCTCCATAGCCACGACAACTCGGTTATCCTTAGGCGCTTGGCAAACATAGATAATCGCTTGTGTTAAGGCTAAGTTACCTTCTGGCATGCCTAGATTATCCAAAGCATACAAAGCCGCACAGGCCTGTAACATAGCCTGTGGGTCGGCGATTCCAACATCTTCACTGGCGTGCGCCATTAAACGGCGTGCGATAATCTGCGGTTGCATACCCGCTGCAATCAAGCGGTTTGCATAATACAAAGCCGCAGTTACATCACTACCACGCAAACTTTTACAGAACGCACTTAAAATATGATAGTACAATGTTTCGTCCAAGTTCAAAGCCTTCTGTTGTAAACATTCCGCCGCTGTATTTTGGTCAACCACAATGACACCGTCTTGATTTGGTTTGCTGGTAATCGCACACAATTCCAAACCATTCAATGCACTACGGACATCGCCACCACATGCTTTAGCAAAATAATTCAAGGCGGAATCATCAACTTTCATGCGATAATCGCGTAGTCCTTGCGGTGCTTCTAATGCTCGTTTCAACACATTTTTAATATCATTTTCATTTAAACGTTTAAACTCAAAAACTGTACAACGCGACACAATCGCTCGCGTCATACTGAAACTCGGATTTTCGGTTGTACAGCCAATTAACAGCAAATAACCAGCCTCTAAGGCACCTAATAGCGAATCACTTTGTGCTTTATTCCAACGATGACATTCATCTAACAGTAAATAAGTTTTCTTGCCACTGATTTCAAAATCGGCCTTTGCTTGTTGCATCATAGCCTTGACTTCGGCGACCCCTGTTGAAACCGCATTAATTTTAACGAATTTAGCGTTACTACTATCCGCGATAATTTGCGCCAAGGTAGTCTTACCCGTACCAGGTGGACCAAAAAATATCACGCTGGGTACGCGTCCCGCTTTAATCAGACGACGCAATAATTTACCTTCCGCTAATAGATGTTGTTGTCCAACAAATTCACTTAAAACTTGTGGGCGCATGCGTTCTGCCAATGGCTTTTGCGTTTGATGCAAATTGTCAAACAAAGTTTCCATAATTTACATTAAATCACATTTTTCATTTACTGTGCAAGTATAACTCATAAACGGATATCATACTCGTGACCGACAATCATTGGTTCATCAGTCACACTTTGCTCAATATAAATACAAGGGTCGACTTCCGGACTCTGAGCCGCCGTACGACAACGCGCTACGCCATCTATCACTGCATCACAAACCACATGTACAATCTTACCGTGTTCACCGGCGTGTTTGGCATCCAAGATTGCTTGTTGTACGCGTTCCACCGTAC
>JAFZSF010000030.1 GCA_017619495.1 Clostridia bacterium
CAGGAAGCAAAGCCAGTTGAGGAAAAAGTTTACACAAACCGCTTTACAGAAATGTTGCGCGATCGCCAAGAAAAGCGTGATTTTATGCGTGAAAACAATATTACCAGTGAAGAAATGGAAAGGATGAAAGAAGCCAAAGAGGAAGCAATTAAAGAAGAGGCTAGTAGTTTTGCTGCCTTGCGTGATGATGACGAAGATGACGAAATTGCAACTTTCCATGCTGCCGAAGACGAAGTTTCAACCTTGGAAACTGGTTCTTATGTAAAAGATGGTACGACTTTCGCGGAGTTGGATAGTTTACGCGACAATCAACCCCAAAATGGAAATGACGATGGTGGAAACTAAACAGCCTTCAACGGTTAGTTTATATGAAAGGGCGGTAGCGTATATTTTAACGATGCCAAGAACGGAAAAGCAAATGCGTCAATGGTATGCGCGTAAAACCAAAGACCAATATTTGATAGAGACTGATATTGCCCGCTTGATTGAATATGGTTTGATTAATGATGCCAGTTATGCCCAAATGTATGTAGAAGCCAAAAAGAACAAAATGGGTATCGGTATGATTCGTAATAAATTACGCCTGAATGGAGTAGAAAATGCTTTGATCGAAAATGCCGTAGATGAAGTTGACAATCAACATGATTTTGCGTTAAGTTGCGTTGAGAAATATATGCGCACCAAGGATAAGACCCCCGAAAATAAAAGTAAATTGTTTCGTTGGTTGTTGGGTAAGGGAATTATCTATGATTTATGTGTGGAGGTAATCAATGAATATTGGCATTGATATTGTGGAATGTGAACGCGTCATTGGGCTGATAAATCATAAAATTTTTAGTCCGGAGGAATTAGCATATATCCATCAAAAAAATGATGCGCTATCAACGATTGCGGGTTTATTCGCGGCGAAAGAAGCGTTTTTTAAAGCCAAAGGAACTGGTATTATTAAAAGTGAATTACCATTTGTAGTAATTGGTCATCATGACGACGGACAGCCATTTTATGTAAATTTTCCGCAATCAAGCTTATCAATTAGTCATACTGCCACGACTGCAGTGGCGGTTTGTATAATTTTTTAGGATTTTTGCCTTTTTTATCGTATATATAAGCATAATGCAACACAAAGGCTATCCAACTGAATTTATTGATCAGGTACGCAATGCCAGCAATATTGTCGATATTGCGCGCAATTATTTACCATTGCGTCAAAAGGGGCAGGATTTTTGGGCTTGTTGTCCTTTTCATAGTGAAAAGACGCCCAGTTTTGCCATTAGTGCACCTAAACAATTTTATTATTGTTATGGTTGTCATGAAAGTGGTAATGTTTTTCGGTTGGTCATGAAAATGGAAAATTTATCTTGGCATGAAGCAGTGGAGCTGTTAGCTAAAAGAGCAAACATTGCTATTCCGCAAACCGAAGATAATAGTGTTTGGTTGAAAGCGCGTCAAAAACGCGATCGTTTACATGAGGCGTTGGGTTTGGCGCGTGATTTTTACTGCCGCAATTTATTTTTGCCACAAAATAAGATGGCATTGGATTATTTACATGGCCGTGGAATTGATGATGTTTTAATTAAACAATTCCACATTGGTTATAGTGATAGTTGGCAAGGGGTGGTAGATGCATTAAAGCAGCACGGAATTAGTGAACAAACTATGTGTGACGCAGGAATTGTGGCAAGACGCGATGATGGTAAACGCGTATGGGACGCACAGTTTGAACGCATTACTTTCTCGATTCATGATGTCTATGGTAATTGTATTGGATTTACTGGTCGTACTATGAAGAAAGATGATAATATTGCGAAATACAAAAACACAGCCGAAACTGCGGTCTTTAATAAGAGTAATATTGTGTACGGTGTTGATGTGATGAAGGAATTATCACGCGGCAAACATACAAATGGTTTGATTGTGGTAGAGGGAAATGTTGATGAAATCGCAATGATTAAGCATGGTTTTGTCAATACGGTAGCTTGTATGGGTACGGCATTAACTAAATTTCATGCGGGTGTAATGAAACGCTTTGGTGAAGTAGTGTATTTGTGTCTTGATGGTGATAATGCGGGACAACATGCAACTTTAAAGTCAATTGATACTTTGCAAGAAGCCGGTCTGACTGTAAAAGTAATAATTTTACCGAACGGGCAAGATCCAGATGAGTTTTTAACTGCCAATGGCGCAGAAGCTATGCAAAAAATGATTGATACGAGCATTGGTGGTTTAGAATTTAAGTTGGATTATATTAAAAAGCACAATAATTTAAATGATAAAGTAGGGAAGACAACATATTTGAATCAAGTGGTGGATTTAATGGCTACTATACCAAATCCGGCTGAGCGTGCCTTGTATTTGAAAGAAATTGCCGATACGCTGGGAATTGATAAAGAAGATTTGAAAAATACAATTGATATGAAAGTTAAGTCAAAAGAGGTTAAAAACACAATATCTGGTATAAGTAAATTGCATAATAACCACAATATGTCAAAAACACAAAATTCAACAAATAATGCGGAACGGATTGTGGTTGAAGGAATTTTACATGAACAGCCCTTTGTTAAATTTGATGCGGGTTATGAAATAGAGTTTACTAATCCACTTTATAAAAAAATTTTTAACGAGAACTTGAAATTGAATGAAATTGATGATAAATTAGACGAAAAGGAATTGCAAGCAATTGCGCCGCTGCGTGAAATCAATACTGGTTTGACCGCAGAGGAACAAGCAAAAAATTGGCGTGATTGTTATCAATGGTTAATTAAGGAGAGTTTGGAACGGAAAAAGAAAATTGCACTTCATGAAGGGAACTTAAAAGAGGTAATGCGGTTAAGTGCGGTAATTAATCAATTAAAAAATGCAAACCCAATCAAACAAAAAGTGGAGGACAAGTAAGATGGCAACCAAGGAAATAAAAAAAGAGCAAACAAAAGTAGTAAAAAGCGTGAAAAAAACACCGTCGGCAGCAGTTAAAAAGTCAGTAATTAAGC
>JAFZSF010000031.1 GCA_017619495.1 Clostridia bacterium
AGGCTTTTTTAGAGGTAATATAAATGTGTTGGATACGGGTTCCACAAACCAGTAGAGGAATGTTTTGGAAAACTTGATTGATTATATTACTGTCTAATGAACTACCAATCTTTTTCATTTGGCAACTGGCATAAACATCGGACAAGGCAATGTGGTGTTTGCGTAGTAGTATGATTTTAGTAGCGATGTCGGCGTGAATAAAATCTTCGTGATATAAGGCTGATAAAATTTTCCAAAAACGGTTAGTGGGGTTACCATAGAAAAATTGATTGCGACGCGATAATACACTGGGTGCGGAACCAAGAAATAATATTTCACTGTCCGGTTGAATTAAAGGCGCAAAACTGTAAATAACATCGTCATTATGCATGTTGTGCAAATTGTAGCACGGAGGTTGCAAAAAGTATAGTCAAAGTGGCGCGGTTTGTGGTAAACTGTGAACAAGTCCCCGTAGTTTAATGGATAGAACAGACCCCTCCTAAGGGTCAAATGAGGGTTCGATTCCCGCCGGGGACACCAAGATGATTATCACTCGGAAAAAGGTGTAAATTGTTTTTTTCGGGAAAGTGTCAAGTATGGTTGAGTAAGTTTTGTAAAAAATAAAATTAACAAAATGCAACAAATTGGAAAAATAAAATTTAGTATCGTTGCGTAAAAATAAATAAATGAAAGCCATTTATATTGTGCTTAGTCGGACTGGAACAATTTTGTCGCGCGTGATTAGTAAAATTACCGGCGACTGGTATACGCATGCGTCGTTGTCTTTGAATGATGATTTAAGCACAATGTATTCGTTTGGCAGGTTATGGAGTTATAATCCATGGATTGGTGGTTTTGTTAAGGAATCGGTCGCTTATGGGACAATGCGACGGTTCCGTTGCGCGGATACTTTGGTGATGAAAGTGGCAGTTAGTACGGCCAAGTATATGGCAATTAGCCAGTATTTGCACTCAATGTATGCGGATCGAAAGAAGTATCATTATAATTACTTGGGACTGTTTATGTCGCGTTGGAAAGTGCGGGTGCGGTCGCGTAAACGCAACCGGTTTTACTGTTCAGAATTTGTTACCGATTTCTTAGAGCGTTTTGGTATCATTCGTTACGGAGAATTAGGCGAAGTTGTGCGCCCAATGGAACTATTAAAACTGCGTCGGATAGGGAAGGGGCAAGTTATCTACCGTGGAGCACTTTGCCAATTTACGGCAGCTAAAATTTAGCGCAATAAAACTCTTGCAAAAATTTTGAAAGGTGTATATAATATACTCTATGAATTTAGTAGAACTTATTGAGAAGGAAAATCAAACCAAGGAAATCACTCCGTTTAAGGTTGGTGACACTGTTAAAGTGTATTTCAAAATTGTGGAAGGAAACAAAGAGCGTATCCAGGTTTTTGAAGGCTTAGTTATTGCACGCAAGAATGGTGGTATTCGTGAAACCTTCACTGTGCGTAAAATGGCTTTCGGTGTTGGTGTAGAGCGTACATTTCCAGTTTATTCACCACGCATTGATAAAATTGTGGTTGTTCGCGAAGGTAAAGTCCGTCGTGCTAAATTGTATTATATTCGTGATTTGGACGGTAAGGCCGGCATTCGTGTAAAAGAAAAAATCAAAGCCAACGACAAGAAAAAACAAGTTTTGACCGAAGACGAAAAAGTGGCTTTGATTGCGGCTAATAAAGCTAAACCAACTACCGCGAAAAAGACTGCGGCTAAATCTGCCACCAAGACTACTGCTAAATCGGCAGCCAAAGCTACGACTGCTAAGACTGCAACAAAAACCGAAACTGAATCTAAATAATTAGTTTATGGAAATTTGGACGAACTTTTTTTTACCGGCATTGATTGTCAGCGCTATCGTGGGGCTGTATGCTTGGTTTTTACGCTATCAGCGTAAACAGCGCACGGCTGCCAAGGTTAATAAGCCGCGTAATGTGATTAAAAGTGCGCCCGTTGTGCCATATTATGATTCCATCACTTTAAGTTTTTACGAGGCTTTACGCAAAGCTTTGCCGGAAAAATATATTATTTATGTCAATGTTCCGATTGAAAAATTGTTTGAACAATCCAAGCGTGAAAGTTTGCACATGTTGGGGCAATATGCTGATTATGTCGTCTTTACGCCTTCATTAATGCCTGTTTTGGTGGTCGACCTTTACGACATGTCGATTATTAATTTGGATCGTGTTAATCGTATCAAAGCTGTTTCTAAGGAAATTTTGCGTAACAGTGGCATTCCTGTTCTAGATTATCAATACAATGAGAATTGCAATATTGATGAACTACGCCGTAAAATTGCTAATTTATTAAATCCATTAGGGGTGCAATAAACCAATTTGAATGGAATAAAAGTTGACAGTGAAATTTGTGTATGTTAATATATGAATTATGGTCCGCTAGCTCAGTTGGTAGAGCACATCACTTTTAATGATGTTGTCCCGAGTTCGAGCCTCGGGCGGATCACCAGTCCAGAACAAATCCGAACTGGTAAAAAAAGGACGACTTCGGGCGTCTTTTTTTTTGTGATTTTATCATGTTTGTGGTAAAATTTAATGGAAAAGAAAATGGTAAATTTAACGCTTAATGATGAAACACAACAAAGTATCTTGGAGCAACTTTCTAAAACTGAGGAGTTATTAAGTAAAGTAGCGTCCAAACTTTCTGGTAAATCTAAAAGGGCGGAGATATTTGCGATGCCTGATTTGGGGATTGCGCAAAATGGAACGCGCATGATGGGTGGTTTTTATACTGGTGCATGTTATACCTGGGATAGTGATGTGCCGTTTATTCCAGTTGATGCAACGATCAATGTTTGCGGTACGGCTGTATACAAAATGAGTCAGAAAATTTCTAATCAGGAATTTATCGAGCGACTTGACCGTGTAATGAATCAGCGCGATAGTTATGTTAACTTTGTTAAGAACTGCTTACCAAAAGAAATTCAAAATTCAATTGATGTTAATGATGCGTCTAAGTTTTATTGGAATTATAATAAAGGAAATCATTTTGTGATTTTGGCGGATTCTGACGGAAGTGATGGTTTAGCAGCGGGGCAATATATGATTGTTCATGCTTCGGCAATTGAATTTAAACGGGATAATTTACAGTATGGTTTGTATCCAGTTAAGGGCAACTGGTTTTATGAGGATATTCAAACTGAATATGATCATGACCATAAAAGATATTTACGCTATATTGCAGGTGAAAAAGCAAAAAAGTTTTATGCAATTGTGAGTTATTTGAAAAAGTTCAATAAAATTAGAAACCAATATTTTTGTAAAGCGGTATTGGGAAATCTCATTGAAAAAGAAGTGGTCAACATTAGCCATTATGGTATGCCTACAATTAATGCTGTTTGTATCGGCACGCAATGGGAAAAGCAAAATTATACACTATTGACGGCGCCAGGTAACGATGTCTTTTTAGTACACCCAGAGATTAATTCCAGTTGTAAAAATTATTTTAGTTTGGATAATCGTAATATAATATTAACGCCGCATGGTTGTGGGGTAAAGATGAATAATCCAGAAGATAAGATTGAATATCTTAATGATGGGATTAAAATTGGCAATAAAAGTTATCGGAGTGGTGAAAATGTTAATCTTGGGGTTGATGTTACCATTAGAACCAAAGGTATGACCAATGCCGAACTGGATCAATATATTACCCAAATTTTGTCGGTTTGTCCTGGAAAAGTTTATGGTCGTTTAACGCAAAAATTTGCCAGAACTAAATATGGTGATTTTGATTATCAGAAAGCAAGAAATACCGAATATAACCTTGATGAGACACGGGAAAATGGTTTGTAAAGTTGATGAAATTGGCGATGCGACACCGATGAAAAAACGCAGTCACGCATGTGTCCGCGTTTTATGAAAAGCATTACAAGTTATACGAAGTTAAGATTTTTTGATTAATAATACAAAATCAAATTCGCGGTAGTAAAAATAATGCATTTTATGGTAATGATAGGTGCTCGCTTCAATAGTACCATGGTACGGTTGATAATACTGTGACAGAAAGTCGGTTTCCGTGTCCCAGGTTTTGCGTTCGGTAATGACGAAATCGCAGTGTTGTTCGCTAATTGATTTTTCAAAACCTTCATACATTTCTGGCAGTCGATCAACTGCGAAAAGGTTATTGGCAAAATAATAATCGCTGGGAATGATGCCGGCAGCATTATAGAAACCGAAATCGCCGATTTTATAAGTAAATAATGTGACAGAAACATGATTAGTAGTTTCGTAATTATGAATTTCGTCGGCAACGACCAGTGGTGTATAGGCAGCACGACCGCGACCCCATTCAAGTGTAAAGACAGAAAAGGGAATGCAGATAATTAAACTTATAGCCGTAATTGCTGTAAAAAGCAATTTGTGCCAACGGGGAAGGGTTAATTTTTTATCGACAATCATTAGCAGATCAACGATGCCAAAGATAGCGTAAGGTAGCACTCCAATGTAATAATAAGCACTACCACGGGCAGACCAAACCAATAACGCTAAATCAATTAAGAAGGCGATTAAAAGTAACCAGCCAACGCGTTGATGCCAATATTTAATCGCAAAACGAACCACGCCCCAAATGATAAAGAATAAAACCAACGGACCAACCACAAAGAAAACACCAAAACTACTTAATACCATTAGTGCGTCAGTAGTGCCATAAGCAGTTAAATTTAATAAAAAGTAAACATGGATTAAATCACTAAGCGCATGGTTAGCGGCAAAAAATATTACAATGGGTAGGGTAATCATAATGACACCCGCAACCATTAATAAAAGATTCAAGATAATGGTGCGATATTTTTTTTCGCGCAAACTTTGTATCAACCAAATAATCATGGGCACCAACATAAAATATACTAGTGTGTATTTGACCCATAAAATAATACCAAAGCACAGTCCTAAACATAAGGCACGAACCCAATTCCAATCTTTTTTATCCAGTAAAAATTCTATCCAGCACAATAGAAAATAAGCATAAATGGGTAAAATAAATTCTTCCACAACTGCCGCACTACGCGTACGACACCAGCTAGTAGAAATCAGTACTGCCATAATGGTAACGGTGAGTAAACTATAAAAAGTGTTTAAGCGTTTTTTAGCAATGCGGTAAGTGAAAAAGAAAAATAAACTCATAGTGAAGATTTCAATCCATAACATTGTGAAGTTGGGATTCGGAAATAGACAGCAGAACGCGGTTACGAAATAGGTAATTGGTCCTTTTTGTTCAAACAAATCACGATAGGGAAGTTTACCACCTACTAGACCATGTCCCATGGTGATAAACCAGTTGTAATCATTTTCTGAATTAAAAGTATAGATGGGTGAATTTAAGCCAAATACAAAAAAGAAGATGGCAGAAATTAACAAGCAGACACCATAAACAGCCCACCAGTTTAGTGTGGGCTGTTCGGGTTGTTTGCTTGGATATTTTTCGTTTGTCATAAGTAACTTATACTATGTTTTATTCTTATTGCAAAGTTAATTTTAATCCAAAACTTTTTCGATTTTGAAAAGCGGACGGTGCTTGGCTTCAAGATAGGTCTTACCGAGATAGAAGGCAATAATGCTAAGCGCAAGTAAAATAATACTGGTAAACCAACCTAAGGCACAAATTATTGACCACATGAAATGTAAATTAATGGTGTACATTAAAGTCAAAGTCGTAATTAATCCGATTAAACTGAGTAAGTGAAAGATAATACCAAGTTTCCAAATTATGGAAAGTGGTTTAGTACTGCAAGACGCAATACCATTCAAAGCAAAAGTAATCATTTTAGAAAGTGGGTATTTGCTTTCGCCGGCTTCGCGTTCAGCGCGCGGGTAAGCCACCTTGGCGGTTTTGAAACCAAGTTGTGGTACGATGCCGCGCAAAAATAAATTACGTTCTTGATATTCAAATAAAGCGTCCAAGGCTGTCTTATCCATTAGGCGGAAATCAGAGTGATCGTAAATAATTTCTACTCCCATTTTTAACATTAATTTATAGAAGGCGTGGGCGGTGGTGCGTTTGAAAATGGTATCTTTTTTGCGGGTAGAGCGGACACCGTAAACAATTTCCGCGCCGTTCATATATTCTTCAATCATTTTATCGATTGCGTTAATATCGTCTTGTAGATCAGCATCAATTGTGATGACAATATCGGCTGATTGGTGGGCGACGGATAAACCGGCTAACAAAGCGTTTTGTTGTCCGCGGTTATGGGCTAATTTAACACCAACGAAAAGTGGGTCAGCATCGTGTAGGTCTTGAATAACTTGATAGGTCTTATCTTTGGAACCGTCATCAACAAAAAGGATACGACTGCCTGTGGCAATTTTCTGCTCGGCAAGTAGTGTTTCCATTTTTTCTTTTAAGCGTTTGGCCGAAGTTGGTAAAACTGGTTCTTCGTTGTAGCACGGGGAAACGATGTACAAAATTGGTGTTTTTTTATTCATGCTCTAATTATAATATAGCCAATATGCAATGTCAATTTTTTCTAATTTTACAAGGTCGAATTATCACCGATTTTATTGTCGGCTACTGTCGATTTTTGTGGTTTGAAAATGAATAATTTACGGGTAATGTAATTGTAAACCAAGACCACCAAGGTAAAGAAGGTTTTTACAATCCATTCATTGATGTGTAACAGATCGTATCCTATATACATACCTAATAAATGGATCAGTAAACCGCCTAAGGCGAACAGACTAAACAAGATGAATCCTCTAACAGAGCGGGATTTACCTTGTTCGTGGAAGACAAATAAAATCGAAAAAACATAATTGAATATCAGACCGGCGATAAAACCAACCCCTGTACCAATTACTGTGGAAAGAGTAGAGGGTTTAGCGCCGCCAATCCAAACTTGGTAGAAGTGTGGATATAGCTGCGGGGCGAAAAGGTACAAAACTACACCCATGGCTAGGTAATCAACAACCGTAGCAAGACCGCCGACAATTAAGAAGCGGGCAATTTCGGCGAGGCGCGGGTACTTATTGGTAAACTTTTGAATTAATTTTTTCATCCTATTATTATAGGAAGATATGCGAAGAAAAAGCAAGGAAAAACCGCGCCCAAAAGCGCATAAAAAATTTTCGACAAAATTCAAAAAAACCCTTGACACGGATTTAAATATTGATTATAGTATGGGTATTGTTCGCGGAAAACCGTGGGCAGTAAGTGAACATTGACAACTGCATATTGTAAGAGTAAAACAAATATCTGAATGATATAAGTGTAATACGTATTTAATTCAAACCATTAAACTACAATTACGCTGAGTTAAATTAACAAAAACTCATGCAAATTCTGTAAATTCTTAGGAATCCAAAAACATGTAGAAAATTAAGATCAAGCTATTAAGAGCGTATAGTGGATGCCTTGGCAATTGGCGCCGATGAAGGCCGTGATTAACTGCGATAAGCCACGGGTAGGTGTAAGTAACCTGTGATCCGTGGATTGCCGAATGAGGAAACTCACTTAGGGTAATGCCTAAGTATCCTGCAATGAATTCATAGTTGCAGCGAGGGGAACCTACTGAACCGAAACATCTTAGTAAGTAGAGGAAAAGAAAATAAAAAAATGATTCCGTCAGTAGTGGCGAGCGAACGCGGAAGAGCCTAAACCGGATTCGTCCGGGGTAATGGACTGCATAAGTGACCTTGAGGATAATGGAACGGTTTTGGGAAAGCCGGCCGAAGAGGGTGAAAGCCCCGTACACGAAATCCAAGACTGCAGCGGCAGTATCCGGAGTACCACGAGACACGAGAAACCTTGTGGGAAATCGGGGGGACCACCCCCCAAGGCTAAATACTACCTGGTGACCGATAGCGCATAGTACTGTGAAGGAAAGGTGAAAAGGACCCCGGGAGGGGAGTGAAAGAGAACCTGAAACCCTGTGTTTACAATCAGCGGGAGTGCCTTACGAGCACGACCGCGTACTTTTTGTAGAACGGTCCGG
>JAFZSF010000032.1 GCA_017619495.1 Clostridia bacterium
ACTTTGGAAGGTAATGGTTTGACCATGAGTGGCATCAATTTGAATACGGTTACTAATGACTTGGCAACGATGGGGTTGTTTGGTAAAACTGAGTACGCAACCATTCGTAATATCAACTTCCAAATCAATAATATTAATGCAACAGCACGTTATGTAGGTGGTATCGCGGGTATTGCCATTAATACGAACTTTGTTGATGTTAATGTTACCAGTACTGGGGTCATTAAAGGTGCTAATATCGTTGGTGGTGTAGCTGGTTTGGCGGTGGTTTTCCGCGATCTTGATCTTCAACCAATGCGGGTTGAAAATTACAATGTCCATAGTAATGTATCGGTAACGGCTGATTTTGCGAATGGCGATGTTGACCCAGGAGCGGCTCAATTTGATTCTGGTGTTGCATATACTCACCAAACTTTGCATGCTGCTGTTAAAGGTACTACTATGACATATACACAAGGTTTTGGTACCGCCGGTGGTGTATTCGGTTTTGTAACTTCAAATCCAAATAATTACCGCGAAGTTACCTTAGATAGTAATGGTAATCTGGTTGAAATTATTCATGCTCGTCAATTCGAAAAAACGATTTATGAGGCTGGTAGTGCGCCTGTAGACCGTTCTAGTTACAATACAAATGGCAGCTGGTTTTTGAAAGCGCCTAATGGCGAACAAATTATTGATACAGTAGAGGACAACCAAGGTGTGTACTATAAATTACCAATCGTTATGAGTCATATTAGTGGCGCGGTGAAGGACATAGCAGGTAATGTTGCAGGTGGTTTGATTGGTATCATGGACGAAACCATTGAATTGAAAAAACCATCGGTCACTGCTTTAAATACTTTGTCGGGAAAATATTATTTAGGTGGTGTCGTTGGTATTAATTTGGGTAAAATTTCTGGCGCAATAATTGATACTGGTAAACGAGATAGCAATAACAAGCCAATTACCAAAAACTATGAAGTAATTAAATTAAATTCTTGGACGATATCAAGTTCAGCTGGTAAAGATACTTATGTTTATCGTATGAACCCGTCGGTGGGGGAAAATAAGGATCAATGGTTCTGGGGCATGACCGTTGGTGCCGTGGCTGGCTATAATAACGGTATCTATCTCAATGATAACAGCGGTGTAATTGAAAACATCACTGCTAATGTCAATGTTTTGGGTAGTGGCAGCAGTACTTTGCAATATATTATCGGTGGTGTGGTCGGTGTTAATGGTAATTATGGATATATTGATAACGCGGTTAACGAAGACACAACCATTAAAAATGCTACCTTTACCTCTGCCACGGCACATCCAGCGGCTAATTCAATTGGCTATCATTTCGGCCGTATTGTTGGTCGTGGTGTTGCTGAAACGAATGATCCACTTGATTTCCGCATGAAGGTAATACCAGTCGAGTTACCTGATAACACCGCGGGACATGTGCTTAATAAAAGAGATAAAGATGGCAATTTAATCAACAATTTCGAGACAAAAGGTTACAACTACTCTGGTAGGGTTAATGCGTTTGGAATTGATGAAAATACTTTGAAAGTTCAAACCATGACTATGGAAGAGTACTATGACTACTTGAAGATTGTTTTGAAAAATAAAAATTTGCCTTTCCGTGTCAAAAAATTACAGGATTGGGTCCGCAGTTTATCCACTTATACCGAACAAGTTGAAATTAACCATGAATTAGTTTGGGTAGAAAAATTTAACGAAGAAGAGAGAATTTTCTTGGAAAACTGGTTGAATGATAATTCAATCTTTGATGATCGTGGTGGTGCGTCAGTCTTAGCAAATTATCAAGCATATTTGCGTTATAGCGCAGTTGGTGTAGCAGGTGAAAGTGAAAGTGATTTTAAGGCTAAAATAGCTAAATATCGTAAGGCCCGTTATGATATGGCAATTGAATTCTTCACTTACCAAGACGCAAACACTCCATCTAATTCCGCGATAAACGGCAGCCAAAACCGCGAGTTTACTTGGGCACAATACGAAAAATATTTAATCCTGAAAAAGTTTGCACACGATCAACCATTAACACCGCAAGAATACAGTAATGTTTGGAGTAATGATGAAGTAACGCGTGGTTTTGCCCAAAAGTATGGCGAAGATGTGGCAAGTTTGGTTTATGTTGACCCCACAAAAGGCGTCTTCGCTGAATATAAAAATAATAAAACAGTGATGATTTACAGTCAAATTGACTTCGTTAACATGTTACGCACTATTATGAATGATGAAAATCAGTTTACCAACCAAGACCCATTGCAAGTTTATTTGAACTACGCGGTCTTGGCTGCCAATGGTGAACAATTATTGCTTAACGATGGTTCAAGATTGACCTTCGCACAATATTGTTACTATATGAAACATATCTACGGTCTCAACTATGCACCAGACTTTAATTATTCAGTGCCAAAGGATTTCAGTGCGACACAAGAAGCGAACAAAATTACATGTTATCTTGATTATGTTTCAATTCAAAAGGATTTGGATCAAAAACAAACCGTACCAGAATTTATTGATTTGATCAAACGCTACGAAGAAATTGTTACTCAAAAAGAATTTGAATGGATTACGACTGGTCATTTGGGTGGTGGTGGCGCGCGTATTAGCACGATTGGTGGTATTGAATTAGACTGGGCTGATGCGGCGGAATGGAACAATATTGTTAACGCGGGTAAGATTGAAAAAGGTGATAATCATTCAATTAATTATCCTGATGCTAATCAAAAATGGGAAGCTTTAACAGAATTTGCCAAGGCACAATCCAAAGGTATGGACATTCATAAATACAATGAAATGATAAACTTGGGCGGTAACCTGTATTACTTCCTATATGCAACCGACGGAAACGGTAATTTGAAGTATACTACGGTTGGTGCGAATGAAGAAACGCCGGCCGATAAATACATCTTTGATTTGAAATGCGCACAATATGGTTGGTCGCAAGCACAAATCGACTTCGTGCGTGATAAGTATGCCCAAAAAACAGGTGACAATCAAATAGTAAGCTATGACACGCAATATGCTTTGACAGCGACGACCGAAGGTTTGATTTCAGATTACTTTGGTAAAGGCGCGATTCGTGCGGTCAAGGCAACTGATACGCAAATTATGAGTGACGCTGTTTGGTTTGCCGATAATAATGGTGACACTAATAAAAATGATGGTGAACCAGCCGGTGTATTTATCATTAGTGGTGAAACCTATAAAAATGGTGACGGTCAAAATTACTATGTTTATGTACCATATGGACAAACGGAACGCATGATTGATTTAAGGGCAAATGGTATTGATGGTGCGGCGTTGTATGTCGATGTGGACGAAAACAAAATGTTTGGTACTGTGGTTAGCGCCAGTGGTGGTTCGTCCGACTCCCACGAGGCCGGTAAAGATATCTTGGCGGTTTACGAACTTGAACCCCATAAAATGAACAGTTCATCGTCCGAAAATTATGTATTCTTCCATGCGGTCAAAATTGATGGTACAGTTACTTGGTACGATGATTATCCGTCGGAATTCTTTACTGATGAAAATACCAAAAACGATACTTTATACGGTTATTACGAAAAACCAGATTTCTATACCGCCGATAAAGAAATTGACGAAACAACCCATACCGTTACCCAAATATCGAATGTTGTTTTCTATAAGATTGCCCGCCAAATCAAAGAAGATAGCGGTCGTCATCAAATGACTTCTGATGCAACCGAAGCGACGGGTAACGCATTTGATTACTTGGAAGAAGCATTATGGTGGCGCGCCCAAAAATTTACCGTCGAACAATTCGATAAGTTAAAAGTCCATGCCATGATTAAATCCTTGTCGGCTGGCTATGTTTTACCGAGCAATAATTATACCACGCGTGAAACCGGCTTTACCTTGGCGGACGATTGGACGGCCGAAGTTATCGTCGGGGATAAAACCGTTAAATCCGGCTTTGTTAACGATCAATTCACGCAAGCGGAATACGCCGAAATCGCGTTGGGTGGTAAATATGTGGGTGATACTTGGTACAGTAATTATGCGGATTATAAATTGTTCTGCATGCTCAATAATCCCGGCACAATTCCGGTCATTGAAATCACACCGGAAATATTTGGTGTGTCAGCTGTAAATGGTAAGGGCATTGACCCAACAACGATTAAACAGGGATTACCGTCCACTAGTGAATATCGCAACCCGTTTGCCAGCAAAGAAGCTTCCAACGCATTTGTTGACAATATTGCCGACGAAAATGATTTGGCGGAAGCCACCGAATTGGGTTCCGACCATGTGGCGTTCTTAACCTTGTTCCGTGCGGGTGCCAGTGCCGCGGATTATATCAATTGGTCATTGGGTCAAAACGGAACAGATGGCTTTAACTATAAAATTGATGAAAACACAACCAAGTATTTCCGTATGAACCATTACATTTATTATGTGCAAAACAACTTGGGTGCAGAAATTAAAATTGATGGGGTCAGTAAGTTTGATGCGGAAGATTACCGCTGGGTTTTGAACCAAGATGTGCGTAAGGAAATTCAATACGCGGGGGTAACACCCGACAAACGTACCACGGATTTGGTTGAATACCGTATGAATTGGCGCACGGTGCGTACCGATGGAACGGTGCTTGAATTTATGACTTTCCGTGATTATTGTGAATGGATTAATATTTACGCGTACAGTTCAGCTTATCAAATTGCGCGTGGTGATTATCAAGACGCGGAAACCGGCGAAACTTTGACCTCGACCGATGGTTGGTTAACTATTGAAGCGTTCGCCGTTTGGAAGCGTATGGAAAAATACGAAAACAATGTGGAATATTTAAATAAAATTAGTACTACCGCGGCACAGCAAATTATTACGGCACCGATTTATAAACGCAAAATCAGTACCACGGTTTTCCCCATAGTAAAGCCTTCGGGCGAACAACAACGCAACAGTACCACGGGTATGTTGGAAAGTGACAAAATGACACTGGAAGCGCCGTTGTCCAGTAAAGATTATAATGACGGGAAAGCCGAATACGAAGAAAAAATGTACGGGGCAAATGGATATGTTAATAAAAGTGTAGCATTAGCAAATGCGGGAAAATCCATGGGTATGTGTGAAACCGCAATGGGTGTGGCATTGGCGACCTATAATGAAGTATCTAGTCAGTATTCATCTTCATATTCTAATTATCAAGCGATAGAAGACGCTAAGAAAGCTTATGATGACGCTGTGGCTGCCTATAACGCATCTGTGGTTGCGTATACTAAACTACGCAAAGAAATTGACAAATTATTAAAAGAAATAGATGCCTTGTCTTATAAGAAAATTTGCCTTGACTGGTATGGTTGGCCGGATAATGCACAGCCGGGTATGGATGTAAATTACCAACGCCCGTACGCCGACCGTTTCGAATACAATGAACGCTATAATATTCGTCAGGTTACCCGTTCCGTACTAATTGGCACTGACTTTAATAGGTCATACGAGACTTTAATTGATGATGCCCAATTTGCCAAAGATCCAGCTGCTTTGTATGAAGCATGGGGTAATACCGGTTTAGCGGGGTATGGTATCTCAACCGCAGTTGGTGAAATCGCCTATATTAAATTAGATGAAACCAGAAACTTTACGGGTTCAATAACCAGCGATTATAACGAATACGCACAGCTCTATATTCCGTATGATTATTTTGAAACAGCCTGCCAAATGATAAAATCGGCTTACTCCGGTGATTATGCTGGCTACCATAATTACATGAAGTATTGGGCGCGTAACGGTAATGTCAACTGGATTTGTGATCAAACGGCGTATGTGGGCGAATTAGATGATAAATTGAAGGTAAATTACACCTATAAGCAAGCAGGTTTCTGGAATAATTATAAAGGCACGCAAAGTCCCGTTGACGGTACTGATAGTAATGTCAGCGGTTATGCCGCTGGCGATAAAAAGGCCTATGGTTGGTTGGTAAAGGAAAATTAAACCACAAACAAAAAAGGGCGGATCATCCGCCCTTTTGGTTCGGTTACGAACTTATTGTTCGCGTGTTTGGCTTAAGGTTGCATATGGGTTACTAAAAGCGTTAACTGCACAGTGGGTCTGTTCCAAATTGGTACCTAACCATGTTTTGTTTAAATCAAACAATGGACTAGTTGCATGATTGATTAATTCCATTTGGAAGAGGGTTTTTAAATCTTTAACTGGAACACTCATGTCATTGGAGAGAATGAATAAGTAGTCATTAGTCATGTAAATAATGGCTTCTTCGGCAGTTTTAGCGGTTTCTCCATATTTTTCTCCTAACTTACCGTTAGTGTTAGCTAACATCCAAGCTTTTTTTTGTTCTGCTTGGTATTTTTCGGTTTCGGGGCGGTTTTCGTTAATGCGGTCGCCTAAACCATGTCCATAGGCTTCGCTAAATAAGTAACGGCAGCAGCCTTCAAGAATGTAACGGTCATGTTCATCACCTAATTCAATATTGCGTTTGGCTATATCTTGGAATATTGGTGCTAAGGCGCGCTCAACTTCGTTGTGATAGGTTAAGATGCCTTGTTTTGCCTGGATATTATTAATACGATTTATTGCATCTTGGATTAAGGGGTTAGTTTTGGCATCGTCACTAAATGTTTTAATCAGCTCGTCAATTTTACTAGAAGCAAAACCAGTATAATAAGCGCAAGCGTCTTCGACATTGGAATTGGTAATGTTGATTTTTGAACCTTCAAAGTCGTACATTACGAAGTCGCCAAAATTTTTCGTGCGGGGAGTTTCAAATTTACTTTGTGGAATCGGATCGGGTTTTTCAATCGGATCGGGATCAATGGTTGTACCAGCTGGATTGGGGCAACCGGTAAACATCATGGTTCCGCCAGCCAATCCTATGGCGGCGGTGCCGATTAAAGCCGCACGGCCAAATTGTTTTTTCCATTCGTTGAAGGTTTTCATAAATTGCTGTTTCAAACCATTAGGTTTAAAATTTTCAGCATTAATATTATGCAATTTTTCCATGCTAATATTTTAATTCATATGCTAAACAAAGTCAATATTTGAAACTAAAAAAATAGTATTTTTTTAGCATTTCATTGCCAAGGTTTTAATTGGTGGATATACTGTATTGTTTTGAAAATCCAAGGGGTAGTGTCGTCGATTTTATTTGCTAACGAAGAATCTGGGTATCATGTTTTACGCCTGGATAATAATTTGCATGCGGTGGGGATTGCGCCGGCGGTGACGGTTGGGGCGGAATATGAATTGGTGGGCGAATTTCAGAATAACGCTAAACACGGTAAGCAATTTGCGTTCAAGGAAATTAAATTGTTGCCACCGGATAACGAAGCCAAACTTTTGGCGTTTTTGGGTGGCGGTTTAATTACCGGAGTAGGGCCAGCCACGGCGCGTAAAATTATTAAACATTTTGGTATGCAGACGATGGAAATTTTGCGCAACAATCCCGCGGAATTGGCGCAGGTTAAAGGCATTTCGCCGGCGCGTGCCAAAAGTATTGGCGAAAATTATTTGGCTGTGCATGAAATGCAGTCGGTAATGATGTGGTTGCAACGATTTGAAATCAGTTTGAATTTATCGTTGAAAATTTATCAACAGTATGGGAAAGATACGGTCGCAACAATAGCGAAAAATCCGTATGTGTTGATTGAAACGATTGATGGTGTTGGCTTTATTACTGCCGATGAGATGGCAAAAAAATTGGGGGTAGCTTATAACGGGACATTCCGCGTACGGGCGGGGGTAGTACATATTTTGAAGGTTAGTGCGGAAACCGATGGCGACACTTATGTGACTTTGCCCGATTTGTTAAAAAAATGTTGCCGTTTACTCCGCATTAACATGGAAGCGCTGACGCCAACCTTTAACCAAATTGTTGAGGAGTTGTGCTTGGACCGTGTAGTCGTGCCGGTCGACATGGACGGGGTACAGGGGTTACAGTTGGTGCGCTTCTTTAACGCAGAAAAAGCTATTGCGCAAAAATTACTGTCTTTAATGCACGAAAACAAACAACCAACCGATGTTGACGATTTAATTGAACATTACCAAACTTTGCAGGGAATTACTTTTCACGAAACGCAAAAAGCTGCTATTCGTCAAGCGGTAACCGGGGGCGTGACAGTGATTACAGGTGGTCCCGGAACAGGAAAAACGACCGTCATTAAGGCTATCTTGTACATTAATCAAGCGAATGACTACTCGACGCTGATGTTGGCGCCGACAGGACGGGCGGCAAAGCGGGTCGAAGAGGCTACGGGACAATCCGCTATGACTATTCATCGTTGTTTGGAAAAGTTTTCGCACGAACCGCGTGACAGCTATATTACGCAAGACATGGTGATTGTTGACGAAGTTTCAATGTGTGATTGCCTTTTGATGTCTTCCTTGTTGCGTAAAATTCTCGACGGCACCAAGGTAGTTTTTATCGGGGATAGTGACCAATTACCTTCGGTTGGCGCGGGTAATGTCTTGGCGGATATTATTGAGTCTGGGGTAGTGCCAGTAATCCGCTTAACACAAGTTTATCGTACGGGCGAAAAGGCAACGATTGCGATTAACGCTCACCGAATCAACAACGGCGAAATGCCGTGTTTAGATAATCAAAGTTCGGATTTTTTTTACATTAATGCAGAAACGCCTGAACAAATTAAAACCGAGATATTGGGGTTGTGTTCATCAAGATTACCACAATATCTGGGTTCTGATAGCAGTAAAGTGCAGGTTTTGGCACCTTTGCGACAAGGCGTAGCGGGTGTAAATAATCTGAATAAAAACCTGCAAGCAATGATTAATCCGCCGCGTGAAGATAAAACGGAATTAATTTACGGGGAAACTATTTTTCGAGTGGGTGACCGCGTGATGCACACGGTGAATAATTACAAGCAAGAATGGATTAAGCATCATGAAGAAGGTAAAGGCGTCTTTAATGGCGATATCGGTAAAATCATCGAAATTAACAAAATGACGGGTGAGATTACAGTTCAATTAGAAGACGAGCGCGTGACGGTTTACCCGCGCTCAGAATTGTCGGCTTTGACTTTGTCCTACGCGATTACAGTTCATAAAAGTCAAGGGTGCGAATTTGATGCGGTGGTAATTCCCGTGGCAACGGCGGCTTATATGATTATGACCCGTAATCTTTTGTATACGGCGGTAACGCGTGCCAAACGCTTGGTGGTTTTAATCGGTAAACAAGAAAACATACAGCGCATGGTCAATAATACCTACACTAAGACCCGCAATTCCTGTTTGAATAAATATTTACAATATTTCAAAGATATGCCATACTGAAACCTGTATGGACGACATTGAAAAAGAGTTAGAACAAATTCAAAATGAATCCGATTTGGCAGTGTTCCACAAAAATTATCTTTCCAAAACTGGTAAGTTAACGATGATGATGTCCGATTTGAAAAACATGTTGCCGGAACAACGCGCCGAAGCAGGTAAGCGCTTGAATGAGTTAAAACGCAAAATTGAAGTTAAATTTTTCCAAAAACAAGCGACTTTACGCGCTAAAGCAGTGAATGATAAGTTGAAACAAGATCCGTTGATTGATATTACTATACCAGCAATTAATCAACCACAGGGTAGCCTACATCCGATTACTTTGATGACGCGTCGGGTGGTTGATATTTGCCGTTCAATGGGTTTCTTGGTCGTTGATGGAAACGAAGTCGTGACTGAATTTGAAAACTTTGACGCGGTTAATATTCCGTCTGATCACCCTGCGCGTGATATGCAGGACACATTTTGGTTGACCAATGGTAAAGTTTTGAAAACCCAAACTTCGGCGATGCAACACGCCATTTTGAAAAAATATGGTCCGGTGGTTTCGGCAATTTTCCCCGGTCGTTGTTATCGTAACGAAGCCACCGACGCCAGCCATGAATTTGCCTTCTTCCAGTGTGAAGGCATGATGGTGGGAAAAGATATTTCAATTGCAAATTTGATTTATGTATTGAAAACACTTTTATCAGGGGTTTATGGTAAAGAAATTAATGTGCGTCTGCGCCCAGGGTTCTTCCCATTTGTGGAACCCGGTTTTGAATATGATGCCAGCTGCCCCTTCTGTGGTGGTAAAGGTTGTAGTGTTTGTAAACATTCGGGCTGGATTGAATTAGGTGGTTGTGGCATGATTCACAGCAATGTGTTACAAATGGCTGGGGTAGATCCGCACCAGTATCAGGGGTTTGCGTTTGGATTTGGTTTAACACGCTTAGCGATGATGCAGTACGCCATTAATGATGTTCGCCTGTTGAATTCTGGAAATTTAGAATTTTTGCGAGGAATTAAACGATGAAAATTTCAGTTGATTGGTTAAAAGATTATGTTGATTTGAAAGGAATTACCGCTAAACAAATTGCGGAAAAATTAACACAGATTACTTGTGAAGTTGAAGCCGTTGTGCCAGTTGGGCAGGGTTTGGAAAGCGTGTTGGTTGGTAAAATTTTGACTTGTGTAGCGCACCCACAAAGTGACCATCTACATTTATTAACGGTAGATGTTGGACAAGCTCAACCGCTAAACATTGTATGTGGGGCACCGAATGCGCGTGCCGGTTTAATGGTCGCTGTGGCAACGGTAGGAACAGTTATGCCGGACGGTATGAAAATTGTACCAAGCAAAATTCGTGGTTATGAAAGTTTTGGTATGTGTTGTTCTTACGCGGAATTGGGTTACAAAGACGATAATGATGGTATCATTGAATTACCGGCTAAAACTAAAATTGGTACGCCGATTACCAAGGTTTTAAAAGGTTTAGCAGATGATATTATCGATATTGATAACAAGAGTATTACAAACCGTCCGGATTTGTGGGGACATTATGGAATTGCCCGTGAGTTGGCGGTAATTTTTGACCGTCCTTTACAAAAGATTGATACGGAATTAGTTCATGCTTATGACCATTTGCCAGCATTAAGCGTGAAAATTGAAGACGAGCATTGTTTATCATATGGGGCAATTAAAGTTGGTAATTTGACGGGAATCGTATCACCGGATTTAATGCAAAATCGTCTGTATAAGTTAGGACATAATAGTCATGGTTTTTTAGTTGATGTGACGAATTATGTAATGTTAGCTTTCGGTAATCCTTTACATGCGTTTGATGCGTCTGCCGTGGATAAAATTAGTATTGGAACTGTGAACGCAGGTACGCAATTTACTACGCTAAAAGATAACATGATTACCGCAACCAAGGATATGTTGTTTGTTAAGAGCAATGGTCAACCGGTTGCTTTGGCAGGGGTTATGGGGGGTAAGAATAGTGAAATTACTGACCAAACCAACGATGTTGTTTTTGAAATTGCAACTTTTGATGCTGCCAATATTCGCCGTACTTCGGTAGCAGTGGGAATTCGCAGTGATGCAAGCATGCGTTATGAAAAAGCTTTGGATCCTGAATTGAATTGGTTAGCCGTCAACGAAACTCTGCGCTTAATTCAAGCGTATACACCACAAGCCAAAGTGCAATCAAAATTTACCCGTGCTACCAGTCCGGCGGCGGAACAACCAGCATTGCAAATAACAGTAACTAAACAAATGTTAAATAGTTTTACTGGTGTTGATTTCAGTCAACAAGATGCCATGGTAGAACGCAAGTTAAATGCTTTGGGATTTGCACCACGCATCAGTGCGGATAAAATTATGGTTACGGTACCGTCCTGGCGTCGTTGGAAAGATATTACCAGTCCTGCCGATGTGATTGAGGAGATTATTCGCAATTATGGTTACCAAAATATTGAACCAGTGGCACCACGCGTAGCCGTAGTACCGGCGCCATTGGCTCCACAGGCCCAAGTTAATGACGCTTTGAAAGATTTGTTAGCTTGGAAATATGCGTTCAGTGAAGTTCATACCAACATTTGGTACGATACTAAGGCTTTGAAGCGTTTTGGTATTACGGCGGCGTCTTATGCCACGATTGCTAACCCGTTTAATAAAGACGATGACCAAATTCGCAGTACGATGTTGCCGAGTATGTTAACCGTAGCGGCGAACAACAAAAATCAAAATGATGTGCGCGTGTTTGAAATTGGTCGCGTGATTAACCAAGATGGTTCTGAATCCGAGCACTTGGCGGGTGTTGCTGTTGGTATGAATTATAAACTTGTCAGTGAAATGGTTACTGCTTTGCTTAGTCATTTGGGTGTTGAAATTGCTTATCAGTTACAACAAACAGAGGAAGCTGTTTGGCACCCGACCAACCACGCACAAATTATGTATCATGGGGTAGTGGTCGGTTCAATTGGTATTATTCATCCGCAAGTTATGACGGACGCGGTTGGGTTTGAAATTGATTTATCCAAAATTGATTTCCAAAATGTCGCCCAAGTACAAGCACCAATTTTGTCCAAGTTTCCGAAGACCGAATTGGATTTCACTTTTGTGTGGCAAGATAACTACGCCAAATTGGACGCGATTTGGTTACAATACCATAACCCATTGGTAGTGAAGCGTCGTTTGAAAGCGGTGTATGGTAACAAGTTTACTTTAACTTTTACCGTTTCTAGTACGGAAAAAACGCTTGACAAGGCTGAAATTAACAAAATTCACCAAGAAATTCTTGACTTTGCGGGACGAAATAATTTACTATTAGGATAGTGAACGAGAATATCTTTTACATTGATGCAAAGACGAAAATTGTCGACTTTTTGACGACAGAATTTTCGGGCACTTTTCCGTTAAAATTACAAAATCGTTTTTTGAACTTTTTTCCACAAATCGCGAATTATGAAGAGGAAGGACAAAAATATAAACCAGCGATTTTCTTTACTAATAACATTGATGCGGTAGTGAAAAATATTCCCAACGCAACTAAAATCGTTTTGTTTAATGATGCTAACGAAAATATGTTTGCATCGCGTTTGAAAAGTTTGGTTCCGTTCTGTAATTTGTATTGGTGCGTTTATATTTCAATTACTGATAACAATATTGAGTATGGTATTTTTCGGATTATTAACAGTATCAAAGACGAAAATTTGGAAACTATTTTGTTTAAATCCGAAGCCTTACAAGAAAAGAGTAACAAATTGTTTGGTATTTATGTTTACGCAGAAAACACTTGGACAATTACGATGCGTAGTTTGAAAGGTCGTGTGGTTAATGTGAACTTTGCGTTGGATATTCGTGTAGTTAATAACTGGGAAGATGAAATTAAAGAATTCGTTGATGCCAGCTTTTCTAAACTGCGTACTAGTGCGAAAAAATTACAAGAAATTAAAAACATGTACCGCAATATCTTCCGTAATGTTTCGCGTTTGGTGGAGGGTACGATCTGTGTCGTAGTAGATTCTGAATACAAGCCGGACGCTTTTTTTGAAGATGGAATTTGGTTGAAAGAGCCAATTAATTTGTCAAAATTGTTTGCCCAAACAAATCAGTATAACGAACAAAAATTAACCACCATGGCTGATGTTTTTGTAACAATGTTAAACTTTGATGGTATTACGGTGGTGGATAATATGGGACAAATTCGTGCCTATAATGTATTTATTGAAACCAACATGAAGGTGGCCGGTAATATCATTGGTGGTGCCCGTAAGCGTGCCGCTTATACTATTATCAACAGTAAACGCCCGAATATTATTGGGGTATATTTTCAAAGTCACGAAGGTGAAATGTTCTATTCGCCCATTAAAAAATAATTTAAGATTTGGTTTAATGTAGGCATTAAAGTGGGTAAGTGCGATTTTCCGATCGGGTGTTTTAAGCTGTCGGCTCCCAATTCAAGCGTAAATGAGGGTACACCACAGCGCAAAGCTAAATAATCGGTTAAGCCACCGTACGATGCTGTGGATAGTTCAGCTTGAAAACTAACTTGGTTAGCCAGATGTTCAGCGGTCGGCTGGTCTTCTAAACGGCTGTAATAAATGACATTGCCTTTGGTATGGAGAGCAAGACTGGTGGTTGGACGAAAATGTCGGATTAAATGGAGTAAAGCACGGTTTTCGGGCTCACTGTGTGGTTCGGGACCAATGTAGTTGGCGGGAGCAATCATGGTTAGATTGTTGCGGCCGTGTCCCCAGCCCGCATCAAAATTTACATTCAAATCTACCGCGCGAATATTAGCTTTCCATAAACGGAAGTCGTCTGAACCGCGATTGGCATGAATTAGTAGTTTACGGCGGTGGCGTGATAATGATAATGGCTTTCCGGTTGCTAATTTCACTCCATCGGGGTTACAGCAAATGACAGCGGTAACGCAAATATTCGCTGGGACGGTGTTAATTTGTTGACACCAAGTTTGTAGCGTTAGGGAACCAATCCATTCACGCGCATGCATACCGGCGGTAACTAATATGCGTCGCGTAGCGGTAGGATTTCCTAACTGATAAGCGATGATTGGTTGTTGCAAAACTGAATAGCCGATGATTTGTGTGTTGAATAAATTGCGTATGGCTTGATAGTTTTGCATGTGCACTGGTAAAGTGTCGGTGCCATAAAAGTCGGTTCCCCAACACAAAGCCGTGCAGTCAAAATGCTTTTTGAAATACGAAATGTGTTTGATTAAGTCATAGATATCGCAAGATGTGGTATGTTTAGTCAAAAATTTAGGTACCAAAGCTAAACCGATTAAACCTTTTGATTTGATAATAGCACGAATTTGGCGGTTCGTTAAATTACGCGGGTGGTGATGTACTGCATGAAAGGCAGTATGTGTGCAAATTATCGGTCGGGTTGTTACGCGTGAAAATTGCCAAAAACTGCGTCGATTTAGATGGGCGGTGTCAATTTGAATATCGGCGGCTTCTAATGTTTTAATTACTTGGTAACCAAACGCCGTGATGCCATTACGGCTATGGGCGCCACCTGCTAAATTATTTGCATTATTCCATGTTAAACCGATACTGTGAGGGTGTAAGGCAATTAATTGATCAAGATTGTCTGGGGTTAAAAACCAAGCATCTTCAATGTGTAACCGGCAAATGGGGTAGGATGGATCGTTAGCAATTGCGTCCAAGATTGCTTTTTTGTCGGTAATAATCGACAGTGGATCGGTTAGTTCGGTCGTCCAAATGGATAACCAAATTTCATCAACTCCATCGGATTTAGCTTGCCGTAAGTATGACAGTAACTTGTCTGCCGGCAAGGCTAACAGTGCGTCATTGTGTAAATCAATCATTGTCAATGTTTATGCAGTCCATAGTTGCAAATTTAACTGTGAATATGATATAATATTAATAGAACCGAAAGTTCTAAACGCGTGGGGGCGATTGGCTTCGACGGTTGGCGGGCGGTTCGTTAAGCATACCGACGGGGTAACCATGCGTCAATTGGTTACAACAAATTAAATGCAGATAAAAATGCAACTTCCTTTGCTTTGGCTGCCTAAGTGCGGTTAAGCATCGGCCGACGACGCGTTTTCACTCTTTCCAACGATCGTCTGCAAACAAAGGGTCAACGACGCAACGCAACCATGGCATGACGGTGGCGTTACGCGGCAACAAAAGTCGGCCTTGGTCATAACAATTTGTCGTTAGGTTGGTGATCAATTTTTGATAACGACTATGTATGTAGAAGAACGAACAAGATTCCAAGCGGACCCGGGTTCAATCCCCGGCGTCTCCACCAAAAATTTGAAAGGTGCAGCAATGCGCTTTTTTTGTGAAAAAGTTGGACTGACGGAAAACAAGTTATATAATTGATTAATGGATTGTAGTCATTACTTACAGTTTTATACACCGGTTGCGGAAAAATTGTTGGCGTTCGGTTTTGTAAAACATGGTGACGGGTGGTTGCTGGAACGTGATTTACCAGTGTCAAATTTGTTCGTTAGGATACAAGTTACGCCGTCGCAATTTTTTGTGCGCGTGATTGACCGCACTTTTAATGATGATTTCTTGCCTTTCAATGTAAAAGATGGTAATAGTCCAGTGAAGAGTATGGTTACCGTTTTACTTGACCAAATTTTGTCGACATGTTTTGATAATCCGAAGCGTGATATAATTGAGTATTGTGTACGCACTTTTAAAACTAGGCCGGAACAGCCGTGGCCAGAATTTCCTAATTATCGTACTTTCAAAACTGCACACAGCCAAAAGTGGTACGCCATTATCATGGATATACCATGTACTAAATTAGGACTAGTCGGGGAAGCAGTGGTCAATGTAATTAATGTCAAACTGCCACCAGAACAAATTCAAAGTTTAATCGATGGGCAACATTATTTTTCTGCGTATCATATGAATAAAAAATATTGGTTGACGGTACTGCTAGACCAAACCACAGATATTGTACAATTAAAATCATTAATTAAAACCAGTTATAATTTAGTAGAAAAATAAAAAAATTAGCAATAAACAGTTGACAGTGCTAGCAATTAGGTATATAACTTAGCAGAATAACGAATGAAGTTATTCAAAAAAGCACAAAATAAAGGAGGGGAAAAATATGAAAAATTATGATGAAAAAAACAAAAAGGAGGAAGAAAAAATGAAAAATCATAATAATAAAGATCGCGAAGTGTCGTTGTACACCGATTACGATACGGGGTTGTTTCACCCATTGTGGGACGAGTTCTTCTTTGATCGCCCGTTCCGTAAAGAGATGAATAACTTACAAAATATGATGCGTACCGATATTGAAGAAACCGATAACGGTTACGAGTTCAAAATTGAAGTGCCGGGTTTCGAACGCAGTGACTTGAACATTAATTTTGAAAATGGTTATTTGACTGTCGCTGGTAACAAAGTTGCGAAACAAGGTGGTAAATTCTTGCGTCGTGAACGCGTGTCGAGTTCTTGTTCGCGTAGCTTCTATGTGGGCAAAATCGACGAAAGTAAAATTAACGCTAGTTTAAACCATGGTGTTTTAACCATTATGATTCCGAAAGAAGATAAACCTGCGCGTCATCAAATAGAAATCAAATAATTATGTAACCCAATACAGAAAAAAACTCCGCCACTGATGACGGAGTTTTTTTGTTGGATGGTGTGGTGGGAGTTCACGGACTTGAACCGCGGACCGACCGGTTATGAGCCGGTTGCTCTAACCAACTGCGCTAAACTCCCGAACACTTTAAATTTAGCAATTTTACCCCAAATTGTCAATGTGATTTGTTTTGACAAATGAAATTTTATATTGTATAATTAAAAATAGTTTTGGCCGGGTGGTGAAATTGGCAGACGCGTCGGACTCAAAATCCGATATCGGCAACGATGTGTGGGTTCAAGTCCCACCCCGGCCACCAATCTAAACCTAA
>JAFZSF010000033.1 GCA_017619495.1 Clostridia bacterium
GACTGAAATAATGAAAGAGATCAAAAGAATTTTGAAAGATGGCGGGCACCTACTGGCAAGAGTCAATTCGGTTAACGATATAAATCATGGAGCCGGACAAGGTAAAAAAATAGAAGAAAATTTTTACTATGTTGAAGGCTATAATAAACGTTTTTTTAATCTTAATGATGTTAATAAGTATTTTTCAATAATCGGAAAGGTCAAATCAAAAGAAGCAGAAATGTTAAGATATGAAAAACCCAAAAAACTTATTGAAATTATGGTAACCAAATAAATCGGTTGTTATATTATAAAATAATTATCAAATGATTAGTTTATTTATAATAAATAGTTGCGAATGATAAATCTTTATGTTATATTACAGACATTTGGAAGGGTTGCAGAGCGGTCAAATGCTACGGACTGTAAATCCGTCGTCTCACGACTTCGATGGTTCGAATCCATCCCCTTCCACCAAATATTGTGTTTAACACGAAATCGGCAACTAATCACTGCCGATTTTTTTTGTTTTCGTGAATTTTTCGTGAAAAATTTGGGTCAAATTTTGGGTCAAAATTGACGATTATAAATTATCGTCTTTTTTATAGTTTGGGTATAAATTACCCCAGATATTTATAATATCATTTTTGTTAACCGCAAGGTCAAGTGTGGTGTAGGTTTCGTATGTTAATTTAATGCTGCGGTGCCCCATTAAATATTGGTGTAATTTTGGTAACGATTTACCTGTCGGTACTTATGAATTGAAATGTGTTTGCGGTGAGATAAGTTCGATAGCAGTATTGAATATTGAAAAGGCAGATTATACAGGAGCTGCTACGGTGAATATGAGTCAAACGACCATGCGACAAGGTCAGGCGCTTGCAAAGCCAACACTTAATTTTGATACTGATACAGTAACAGGGGTAGTTTATTATTATCAAGAAGCTACAACTGGTAATACCTACCACGCAGATATTGATGGAGTATATTATTTTTATAACTGTGAAGAAGGTGCAAAATGTGATTTAGAGCCCGGAAGTTACCAGATTTATGCGGTTGTTTCAACCAAAAATTACAATGATTTCAGGACTAGTTTAAGAAATTTTGAAGTTCAAAATGCGTAATCACAACCGCTTACTATTTTGAGCATGATTCACGGAATGCAATACTTGAAAGGTACAGCTTGAATTCTATCTATGTTTGAGCTCGTTTACTTTTACTGTTGAATATTTAATTAAATTTACCACATACATCTCCACTGGGTAAATAATTATTGTTTTGCGTGGTCGAGTGTGGTATGCTTAATTATGGCAAAGCAGAAGTCTGCGTTAAAAATTATATTAAATTTTATTGTTATTGTCTTGTTTGTTGCTTTAATTGCAGCGGGATCATTCGTTGGATTCTTATACGGTAAATATAAAATTGATGTCTTTTCTTCTATCAGTCAAATCAGTAAACTTAATGAAAATGTCGATGTTGCAACTTTGGTCACTAACGCTTACACGGAAGCCGATTATAATTCAGTTAAGACTAAAATCGATAGCACCGACCAAATACTAAATTTCACTGACCGAGAACTTTGTGCATACCTTAATAAGAATCTAGACCATGTTGCCAATCTCAAATGGGGAGATATCGAACTTAATATCGAAGATAGTAAACTGGAAATTTTGCAAATTATACTTAACGACATTCCAACAGAACAACCTAATCCGCATTATTGTGATATGAATGTGGTATTGAAAATGAACATTGCGTCAATTAAAGATGACAAAATGCAAGGTTTTCCGGCTAATTTAATGAAAAAATTAATTCCCAATGAATTGTACATAAGTGTTGATTGCAGTATTGATAAAGCAACAGAAGGTTATAAAGTGACTCCCACTGGTATAGTTGTCAACAATCTTACAAAGGACAACACCAAGAACTTTTTCGATAATATCAATAAGCTGATTACATTTACTACGGCAGAAGATCTTAACCAAAATATCAGTAATGCCTTTGCCGATGCCTTGCTTGGTACAAATGGCTTTTATAGAGAAATGAGTAAAAAGGGAGCACAAGGGTACGGTTGGCAAGAACCAAACGAATTTGTGGTTTATTTTGTTGATGTAAATCAAACTTTTACCATTAATTACACGGATCCACGCGGCGTGGAAAATTCTAATCTTAAACAATTTACCGTGCGTCATAATATCATTCATTTACAGCCACTATCTGATAATGGCTACGATTTCTTGGGTTGGTTCATGAATAAAGATGGAGAGAAAATTCCCGTTGCAACTATTGATGCCTCAACCATGTGTGATTACAATTTGTATTGCGAATGGGAAATTATCCACTATACGATCACCTGTGATTTGCGTGGAGGCACTATTGATGGTAACACCAGTTATTCAATAGATTATACTATTGAAACCGAAACTTTTCCATTACGAACCGATGCTGAAAAGAAAATCGGAATTAACACTTTGCCTTTTTGGGGCTGGCTCGGCGAAAATTTAACAGAAATAACCAAAGTTGTTACGATTGAAAAAGGCACCTTCGGTAACAAAAATTACGAAGCACATTATGTTGGCGAAACAATTAATTTAGAACAAGTGGTCGACAGTGTCACAGTTAACACTGCCACCGTTGATGCTGGTACGGTAAAGAACCTAGATGAACTTAACGACTTAGTTAAAGATAAACTAGCAGGTTATACAATTGATGCTTGGTATACCGATGATACTTTAAGTACTGAATATAATTATTCAACACAGCTGTTTAATAATGTTACCATCTATGCAACTTCGACATATTTAACCGACAATGTTTATTTTTATCCGTATTTAACGATGTTTCAAAATGCTGTTGAAAATTCAAGTTCTGTGGATATTCAATCGCGCGCAATGTTAATTGCTTATATTGATTTTTGCGTCTTTTACGATGTTACTAACCCCGATGTCAAATTGTATTTGAATTATAATCACGATGGTAAAACAATTAAAGAAGAAATTGAAACCGCAATTAGTGACAGGCATAACAGCAAAAGTTTTACTAAAAACAATTCACTGAGTTATAACGGCGGGGAGTATGGTCGCTGCTTTGTTTCCAGTCCAACTCTAAGTGAATTAAATCATTTTAACGGCAGCCAACATGCGCCCAGTGTTTATGCACAGCAAGATTATGCATTGCGGGGAAGCAATGATTTGGGAATTAGACCCGACGATTATGAAAATTTTGCCATTAAATATGTTGGTAAACCATTGACAGTTACGACCAGCGAGCAATTAGTATGGGCATTGGAAAATGGTTATCGACCTATTTGTTCTACGGCATCAAGTGCCGAAACAATGTATAATCAAGCGAAACAAGTTTTGCGCGATATTTGCACTGACGATATGGACGATATCCAAAAGTTGCACGCAATTTATCAATGGTTAGCGCTGAATGTTAATTATGACCAAGAGGCATTAGCAGTATTTGATGACTATGCTGATCCCAAGGAAGCGAGTGCGATGGCAAGTACTTATGATTCTTGGTATTTAGAAGGCGTATTTAACTACCATAAGGCAGTTTGCGAAGGTTATGCCAAAGCCTTATTGGTCATGGCTAAATTGGAAGGAATTCCCGTTGTACGCGTATCAGGCAATGGTCACATGTGGAATAAAGTATACCTTGATGGTAAATGGTATGGTATTGACGCCACCCATGCTGATTTAGGTTTGAGTAATCAACAAGAAATTTTTACGAACACCCAATTTTTATTTACGGATAGTTATAAAGCTAGTCTGCATTATGAAGCCGATGATTATATCAGTTTTGAAGCTACGACCCAATTTAACGGATACGAATACATTAAATTTGGTGAGCACAACGAGTACGATTTGTTTATCAACGACCAAGCCGAATTAAACGCGCTAATGACTTATATCAATACATTTATTTCTAAGATTGATTGTAGTTACTATACCGTTGAAGTTGCAGTTAACAGTGCAAATAGAGCATGGCTTGACGGTTATTATCATAATGGTTGGGCTATTCGATTAAGCGAACCAATGACCGATAGTTGCGGAAACCTAGTGTATATTCTGTATCATAATAAATAATAGTTGGATAAATGACTTGCAAAAGTAACTGGATTTTGCTATAAAATACCAATCGTATTGATTATTCGCATATATTATTAAAATAATCACTAAATACGGAGATGGAGGTCTGACACTAAGGTGTTCAAGTTGATGAAGCGTCTGCAAATAGTTGATTGGCTCTATTTTGTTTTGGGCGTGCTTTTCATTGTATTACAAGTTTGGTTGGATATTAAAGGTGTTGACTATACGCGTAAAATTTTATTACTAATTCAGACTGGTGGATCAATTGCCTCTATCTGGGAACAGGGTGGTTATATGTTGGCATGTTCGGTAGTTAGTCTGTTAGGTGCAGTGGCTTGTGGTTACTGTTTTTCGCTAATCTCGGCACGATTTGCTCGTAATATGCGTCGCGAAGTTTACCTTAAAGTGCAACACTTATCCATGGCTGATGTGAAAAAGTTTTCGGTTTCCAGTCTAATTACTCGCACGACCAACGACATTATGCAAGTACAAACCTTAATTGCAGTTGGGTTGCAAATGATGATTAAAGCACCGGTAACTGCGATTTGGGCAATTTCTAAAATCGCTAATAAAAGCTGGGAATGGACGACTTTAACCGCCGGATCAATTATAATCATTTTAGTTGGCGTTTCAATCATTATGGCTTTGGTTTTACCTAAATTCAAAAAAGTGCAAACTTACATTGACGATTTGAATAATGTGACGGAAGAACAACTGTCGGGAATTCGCGTTGTGCATGCCTTTAATGCTGAACAATACCAAGAAAATAAATTTGAAGCCAAAAACAAAATTTTAACTAACACCTTAATTTTTAATCAGCGTACGATGGGATTTATGAATCCGTTAATGTACCTTGTCATGAATTTGATGTCACTGGGAATTTACTGGATTGGGGCATACTTAATTAATGGTGCTAATATTGGTAAAGATATTTTATTTGCGGACATGGGAACTTTCAATGGCTATGCCAGTCAAGTCGTATCTTCCTTTTTAATGTTGGTGATTATTTTAATTATGTGGCCGCGGGCTAGTGTTTCAGCCGGTCGTATAAACCAACTACTTGACACAAAAAACAGTATTTTAGACGGAGCCTTTACCGGTAATACCGAACAAAGGGGTGTAATTGAATTCCGTAATGTTAGTTTCAAATATCCTGATAGTGAAGAATTAATGTTAAAGAACATTTCATTCAAGACTAAAACTGGTGACACATTGGCTTTTATTGGATCGACTGGCGCCGGAAAAACCACCGTGGTTAATTTAATGATGCGTTTTTATGATTGCACCACAGGTGAAATTCTGATTGATGGGGTTAATATTAAAGATTACCAATTAGCAGCCTTATACAACAAAATTGGTTATGTCCCACAACGCGCAGTGCTGTTATCTGGCACTGTAACCGAAAACATTGCGTTTGGTAAAAATGGCAAACCTGCTATAAGCGAAGAGCAAGTTAAACAAGCGGTTGCCATTGCGCAAAGTACTGATTTTGTCGAGAAAATGGAAAATAATTATCAAGGAGATATTGCCCAAGGTGGAACCAATCTATCCGGTGGACAGAAACAGCGTTTATCAATTGCGCGTGCCGTAGCGCGTGACCCAGAAATTTATATTTTTGACGATGCTTTTTCAGCTTTGGATTATGCTACCGATTACAAATTACGCACACAATTAAAAAAACATACCAAAGATGCGACTAATATTATTGTTGCACAGCGTATTGGTACGATTATGAATGCTGATACCATTGTAGTGTTAGAGAAGGGGGAATGTGTTGGTATTGGCACGCATCAAACATTATTAAAAAATTGCCCGACTTATCAAGAAATTGCTTATTCGCAGTTGAGCAAGGAGGAATTACATGGGTGAAGAAAAACGCTCAACATCGCGTCGTATCGATGGTCGCCGCGGTCCTAATACGGTCATGGAAAAACCTAAAAATTTCAAGCAAGCCTTAAAAAATATCTTGGTATACTTAAAACCGTTTTTACCACCAGTAATTTTTTCGATTATCTTAGCTGTCGCTTCATCAGTACTTTCAATTATCGGTCCAAATCAAATTTCTAATTTAAGTGATACCATTCTTGCCGGTGTGCCGACGGTGTTTAATCCAACCCCTAACCCTATTAATTTAGACATGATTAAACGCATCGCCGTGACCTTATTAATGATATACGCGGTTAGTGCGGTGTTTTCCTTAGTTCAGCAATTAATTATGGCCACCACATCAAACCGTTTTGCAAAAGGTTTACGCACCGGTATTTCCCAAAAAATCAACAAAATTCCACTGGCATATTTTGATACACATACGCGTGGCGATGTGCTTTCACGCGTTACCAATGATGTCGACACACTGGCTCATTCACTTTCCAATTCACTTGGTACTTTGTTTAGTGCAGTTGCATTACTCTTAGGTTCGACCATTATGATGTTTGTAACTAACTGGATTATGGCATTAACCGCCATCGGAGCATCTTCCACTGGCATGATTTTAACCATCTTTATCTTAAAGCGTTCACAAAAATATTTCCAACGCCGTCAAGCCGAATTAGGTGCCATTAACGGTCATATTGAAGAAATATATGCCGCACATAGTCTAATTAAAGCATACAACGCTCAAAGTCATACAACGCAAGATTTCGACAACTTGAACAACAAATTATACAAAAGCAATAAAATGAGTGAATTTTTAGGCGGGTTAATGCCACAAGCCATGGGGTTTATTGGCGAATTTGGCTACTTGGTCGTGGCAGTTGTTGGAGCAATTCTATGTTTACACGGTGCAATTAATGTTGGTACAATTTTTGCTTTTATGATTTATGTGCGTTTATTTACCAATCCGCTTTCGCAAATTTCTCAGTGTATGAACCGTTTACAGTCCGGCATGGCCGCTTCCGAACGCGTGTTTGAATTTTTGAAAGAAGCTGAAATGTCTCAACAGAATCATTGTAAAAAGTACATTGAGCCACAAAATGCCCATGGAGCGATTAGTTTTCAGCATGTAAAATTTGGTTATCGTCCCAATAAATTAGTAATTAAAGATTTTTCTTGCGAAGTGAAACCTGGACAAAAAATTGCCATTGTTGGACCAACAGGAGCAGGCAAAACAACATTGGTTAATTTATTAATGAAGTTTTATGATATTAGTGGTGGCGACATTATTATTGATGGTAAGTCGATTAATGACCTAACCCGCGAAAATATTCACGAATTGTTTACGATGGTGTTACAAGATACTTGGTTGTTCAAAGGAACAGTACGCGAAAATTTATGCTACAACCGCACTGGCATTACCGACGAACAAATCATGGAAGTTTGTCGTATCATCGGAATTGAAAAATTTGTCACGGGTTTACCCAAAGGGTTGGATACTGTCTTAGACGATAACAACAATATTTCGGCTGGACAACGCCAACTATTTACGATTGCGCGTGGTATGTTACAAGATTCTCCATTTTCAATTTTGGACGAAGCCACATCTTCGGTTGATACGCGTACTGAGGAATTAGTACAAAAAGCTATGGATCGTTTATCAGCAAATAAAACTTCATTTATTATTGCTCATCGACTGTCAACCATTCGTAATGCTGATAAAATTTTAGTGTTGGAACACGGTGATATTGTAGAACAGGGAACTCATGACGAATTAATGGCACTCAATGGCAGTTACGCACAATTATATAACTCACAATTTAAAAAATAATATCACATTTCCTTTATGAATATGATATAATATCCAAATGACCACAAGTAATAGTATAAACACTGTAGTATTTACAGAAATAAGTCCTAATGAATTTTTGGACCAAAAAAAGCTAAATACCTTACATGCAATTATTGATAAAATCTCAGGTGGCAATCCAACTGTCAGCCTTGGTATTGAATCTTTATTAGTCGAAAAACATCGATTACCGCGTTTTGACCATGCTTTTGAAACTTTAATTACAGGTAAAAACGACACTATTTTAAGGAGTGTGGAGGCTGGTTTTCAAACTACAATTAACACAATTTGCTCGGCTAGTCGAGAAAAAACTAAATCATATTCTCAGCATGAGACTTCTTTATACTTATTGACTTTGCAATATTTAATTTTGACATTAGATCGTTGGAAATTTCCTAAAAATACTCCAAATCACTATACACCGGTCTTAAAATTAAAATTACAGACGGCTTATAACTTAGGTCGGAAACTAGGACTGACTGAGAAGGATATCCGCCGTCAATGTTTTACCACGGAGTTCCAGCAACCTTATGACCCCGTTTTGCGTAGTTTTTTGTTTTTGGACGAAGCGCGTTTAAATAATTTAATTAGTTTATTGAATAAGCGAGATGTGGCAAATGACCCAAATTTTATTCACAAAATTAAATCACTTTCTAACATATCATCGGCAACTTTTCAAAAAGATGAAAAGATTGAATCATTAATTCGATTCTTACAAGCTAAATTAAAAATTAAAAAACTTAACTTATCCGAATATGAAAAACATACAAATGAAATTAAGAAGCTAATTATCAACATGTGCGAACCAGATAATTATGTTCAGTATTATGCCGTTATTGATGCTTTGAAACAAAATTTAGAAACCAAACATCAATTGGAAATACAGACTAATTTATCGATTGGCGATAAAGGGATTTAACCATTTTAATTTGCAATCGTTTGGAATTTGTCTTATAATATTTTATGTTAAAAATTAAGAACTTAACTAAAACTTATGCCGATGGTAAAATTGGTGTCCAAAATTTAAATTTAACGGTAGAAGCGGGGGATATTTGTGCTTTCATTGGTCCTAATGGCTCCGGTAAAACTACTACCATTCGTTGCGTCGTCGGGACTTTGGATTTTGAAGCAGGGGAAATCTTAATTGATAACCATTCAATTAAGACGGAACCACTATTATGTAAACAAGACATCGCTTACATCCCGGATAATCCCGATGTTTATACTAATTTAACGGGTAACGAATATTTAAGTTTTGTTGCTTCGGTTTATCGGATTTCGGTTGCTGAACGCGATAAAGCCATTGCGCGCTATGCCGAAGAATGGGGCTTAACTGAAAGTTTAGGTTTGCCGATCAAATCGTATTCGCACGGCATGCGCCAAAAGCTAGTCTTAATTGCAGCGTTCATGCATAATCCTAAATTATTAGTTTTAGATGAACCATTTGTTGGCTTGGACCCACAAGCATCGTTTACTTTAAAAAAAATTATGCAAGAATTCGTAAAAAATGGTGGTGCAATTTTTTATTCGACCCATGTTTTAGAAGTCGCAGAAAAACTTTGCAATAAAGTTGTTATGATTAAGAACGGAACCGTAATTAAGCAAGGTACCATGAAAGATATCAAGGCCGATAAGAGTTTGGAAGAGGTATTTTTAAATGCGTAACATTTGGTTGCTGTTAAAAAATTATTTTGTTTGTGGAATTGGTAATTTGCGTCGTAAAAACACGCGTACCAAAGCCGTAGTTGGTATTTCCATTATCAGTGTAATTTGTTTAGCTTGGTTCGCATTTTTTACTTGGTGTATGTACGAAATGGCCAATGCCGTAGCCGAATATAATCTTCAAGCCAGTGTATTGGTTTATGGTTTGGTAATTTCTTTATTTTTATCTGTTATTATGGCTTTGCAAAAAATTACCGGCGGACAAAAAGCAAATGACACCGAAATGTTGCTAAGTATGCCATTTAAGAAAATTGAAATTATGGTTGCCAAAGCATTGTCGCGCTTCGGTGTGAATTCATTAATTGTTGCCATGTTCTTTTTACCAGCCACTATTGGTTATTTAGCTTGCACACCATTTAGTATTAGTGCGTTTATGGGCTGTTTGGTAATAATGTTGCTGATTCCATTAATGGCAGTGGGATTATCATATATCGTTGATTTTTTTGCAACAGTTTGTTTTACAAACTCAAAATTCGGCAATATTGCCAAGGCATTATTTACTTTACTTGTTTTAATTGGTATTGTCGCTATCTATGAATTTTTCATGTTAAACTTAAATTCGCCTTTCATGGCGAAAGCTGTTAATTGGTTAATTACCTTTAATCCTTGGGTATTTTTATCGTTAATTAGTGGTGTACTATTCATGTTTATTTTAGGTAATTGGTTGAACGCCTTACTCTTAAATCGCGAGACACGAACTACACATGCCAAATCAATCGCCATTAGTACCAAACTAACCACACCTTTCCGTGCAATTCTGAAAAACGAAACTAATCGTTACTTTAATTCAGCAACGATGATGTTGAATACTTTTTTAGGACCATTGATTATCATTGGCTTAACCATTTGGTTGCTAGTTGATCATGGTAATACTTTAACATCAATTCTTACTGCTACCTTTGGTATTACGCCAGAAGTAGGATATTTGTTAGTAGCAATTTTATTTGCTGCATCGGGTATTTTAACTTATCCGTCCGCGTTTTCTATTTCATTAGAAGGTAAACAACTGTGGATCTTGCGTAGTATGCCGATTCCAGCGCACATTGTTTTAACAGCCAAGGCTTTGTTTAATGTATTACTAGTAACACCAATTTCTGTGGTTTGCAGTGTTCTAATTGGAACCGTATTGCATTTATCACCATTAATCTTTGTGGCTTTGCTGTTCATTCCCATGTTAACTAATATTTTAGTTGCATATTGTGGTGTTATGGTTAACCTATTTTTCCCTAAATTAGAATTTGAAAGTGAAGCTGCCGCCATTAAGCAAAGCATGAGTTCGATGATTATGATGTTAGGTGGTATGGTATTAATTGCCGGCTTAATTGCCTTGGTTATCTTTCTAACTGGCTCTTTGCCTTTAATTGCTATCATCGCTATTATAATTGGTATTTTGTTGATTATCGATGTAATTGCTTTATCTTTGACTTATACACTTGGCCAACGCATGTTTAACCGTTTATAACTAATAATATATAATGGTGAAAAAATTTACCATTGTCGCTATTATTGCACTGGTTGGCTTAATTGGTCTTTGGTTAATGTTTTACAATGTTTGGTTTCCACTGCAATACCGAACAGAGATTTTATCCGCTACAAAAATTTACCAAGTTGACCCTGTTTTAGTAGCCGCCATGATTAACGCTGAAAGCAGCTTTGATAATACTAAAGTTTCTCACAAACAAGCGGTCGGATTAATGCAATTATTGCCATCAACCGCCGCCTCGTTAACCGACGAAGAAGATTTTGATTTATTTGACCCAGCCACTAATATCACGCTCGGGGTAAAATATTTAGCGTACTTAATTAATCGATTTGGTGATGTTGATACAGCTTTGTTCGCTTATAATGCTGGTGAAGGCAATGTGACGCGATGGTTATCCGAACAAAAAACTGATAAATTAAAATCTTGTCCATACAAAGCAACCAACGCATATGTCGCCAAGATTAAGCGCACCATGAAGTATTATCGCGGTCGAATTTAGTCAACTTTTGACGCGATTTGTCATATTGATTGGTTATGGAAAATGCAACACAAAACTGGGAACAAATGACATATCCGTTTTTTAATCTTACTTTAAATTATAGTTTGCACGCCTTGGAGCCGCATATTAACGCAAAAACCATGTGCGCACATTATGACCGTTTATTGGCAACTTATATAAATAATTTGAATCAAATTTTGGAAACGCGTTTGGATTTACAAAACATGACCTTAATTGAACTAATTGATTATGCAGAAACCAACCGTGATATTAATTTACGCCGTCAGGCTGGGGGAGTTTATAACCATTTTTTCTTTTTCACTGAGTTACGACCAGCAACCGGACAAATCATTATCGGTATTACGCCCCAAGCAACACAGAAAATTACCGCTACTTTTGGCGGTTGGAAGACTTTTAAAGAACAATTTGCTAATGCCGCACTGAGTGTGTTTGGTTCTGGATATGCTTGGTTGGTTAAGAATAATAAAGGTGAATTGCGGATTACAACAACGGCTAATCAAAATGTACCTCAAGAATGTACACCAATTTTATGTATTGATGTTTGGGAACACGCATACTATTTACAACATCTAAATGAACGACAAGCTTATATTGATGCTTTTTGGCATGTTGTTGATTGGGTTAAATTCAGTGAAAGAATTTAGTTAATTATTTCAAATTTTCGGGATTTAAACATTTTAATGTTGGTAAAACAAATAAACCATTATCACGGATTAACACATCATCAAAGTAAATTTGACCACCATTGTATTCAGGGCGCATTGACAAAACAATATCCCAGTGGTTTTGACTGTGGTTACCGTTTGGGGCATCATCATAAGCGTTACCTAAAGCCATATGAATAGAACCTGAAATTTTTTCATCAAACAAAGTGTCATACATCGGCTTGGTTACATAAGGGTTAACCCCAAAAGAAAACTCGCCAACATAGCGCGCACCTTCGTCTACATTTAATTCGGCAGTTAATTCAGCAGTGTGTGATGAGGACTCTTTAACCACTTTACCGTCTTTGAATTCTAATGTAATATCATCGTGAATAATGCCTTTGTGTAAAGACGGAATGTTAAAGTGAATTTTACCATTAATCGAATTTTTCAGCGGGGAAGTATAGATTTCACCGTCAGGGATATTACAAGCTCCCGAACAAATTACAGCTGGTTGTCCTTTAATCGAAAAAGTAAGATCGGTATCCTTTGCTACAAGACGCACTTTATCGGTTTTTTCCATTAATTGTTTCAAAGGTTGCATAGCTTTTTCCATTTTCGAATAATCCAAAGTACAAACATCAAAGAAAAAATCCTCAAAAACATCACTCGACATTTGGGCTAATTGGGCAAGAGCTGGATTTGGGTAGTTCAAAATTACCCAATTAGTCTTGCAAACACGGGTATCCATATGGACTGGCTTACCATAAAATTTACTGTAAATTTGTTTTTTAGTATCGGGAACATCACTGTTTTCAAATTTATTGCGTGGCGAGCTGATACCAATGTAAGCTGAAGCCCCTTCAAACATCGGCAGAGTGTATTCGCAATTTTTCTTGGCGTGTTCTTCGGTCATACCTAGCATAATTTCACGACTAATTTCGGCATCACTCAAACGAACAAATGGATAGCCACCGATTTGGTATGTCTGTCGTACTAATTCCTTAACCAAATCTTTGGCGTCAGTACTAGCTTCAATTATGATTGATTGTCCTTTTTTTAATTTGCAGCTGTAATTCAATAAATTACTGGCTAATTTGATAATGCGTTCGTCTTTCATGGTTTTATACCTCCATTTTGAATATATTCAATTTACCAACTTTGATTCTGACAGTTTTTGTCACATTATAGTTAATCCCTAATTTTTCTTTCGTGTCAAGATCGGTAACCGCTCCTGCCATAATTAAACGCTTAATTTCACCATTTGATGCAAATTTACCAGTCGACGCAATCGCATTCAATAGTGGGGTATGTGGAGCAACTTTAATTGTTACGAAATCATCATCTGTCAGCTCGCGTTTGGAAAATTTGCGTTCAAAATTCTCGCGTTCAGTAAGACCAATGTTCAAATCGTTACCATCAATAGAAACAAAATAAGTTGCCAATTGTTTTTTAGCTTCCATCGGGTTAGCTTTAATAAATTGTGTTAATGCAGGTATTTCTTCGGCATACAGGTAACCAAATGCTTGGTAATATTTTAACAATAAATTATCCGGCAACGACATAAATTTACCAAATTTATCTGCCGCCGATGCAGTTACTGCAATATAGTTGTTATAACTTTTACTCATTTTACGACCATCGCCACTTAAACCTTCTAAGATTGGTGTTCCGAAAGCCATTTCAGGTTTTTGATTATAAATTTCTTGCACTAAACGACATTGTGAGAAATTTAATATTTGGTCCAAACCACCTAATTCAATTCCCGTATGCAAATTAACAGAATCCAAACCCATTAAAACAGCGTAAGTAACTTCCGCTAAAGAAACATTTTCAATGCGATTGCGGAAATCTTCACGCTGAGTCGCAACCGCCAATTTAATGCGTTGTAAGACCGATAAAAATTCGGTTAAAGAGGTTTTCGATAACCACTCACTGTTTTTATGCACATGCAATTTTTTTGTGTCAATATATGGTGCAATTTGCTGGACATAAGTTGCAAAATTGCGGGCAATTTGCTCATCGGTAATCATAGCGCGTTCCGTATTCCGACCACTGGGATCACCAATTTTAGCGGTAAAATCACCAATAATAAAATCGACATGATGTCCGCATTTTAAAAAGATGTTCAAAACGAAAATTGGACATAAATGACCAATATGAATATCGGCACCGGTTGGGTCAATACCCAATTTGATGTTTAATTTATCTTTTAACATTGCCGGTTCAATCGTCGCGGGCAGGGTAATTTGCGTCTTAACGCGTAATAAAGACAACAACTGGGTTGGCGTTAATTTACTCCAATCTTCATTAAAGCGCTCAAATAATAATTCATCATATCTTTGCATGGTTAATTTCTCCTTAATATGCTTTGGCGAAAATAATTTCAACTTTGGCAGGTTTGCCGCAATGGACACATACGCTGTTCTTTTCTAATGCGGAATCAAACGGCATGACACGGGTTGAAACGCCATTAGTTTCGGTTTTGATGGCTTCTTCACATTCAGTGCAGTTACACCAAGGAGCTAAAACGAAGTTACCTGCGTTGATAGCTTTTTTTAACTCGGGGAAAGTTTTCACGCGTTTGATGTGTTTATCACGGTTTTGCATCGCGGTTACCAACATGGTTTGTTGAATATTTTCTAATAAGTCAGCGACATAGCGTTCAATTTGATTAAGTTTAATGGTGGTTTTGGTTAAAGTATCGCGACGCGAAATTTGACATTCATTGTTTTCAATATCACGCGGTCCGACTTCAATTCGCACTGGTACACCTTTCATCTCCCATTGATTAAATTTCCAACCGGGGGTATTATCACTATCATCAATCGCAACACGATAATGCAAGTTAGTTAATGTACGTTTAATGTTTTCAGCCACATTTAATACGCCTGGTTTATGTTGAGCGACTGGAACAATAATTACTTGAATTGGTGCTACGCGTGGCGGTAAAACTAAACCACGATCGTCGCCGTGTGTCATCACAATTGCGCCAATGAGACGGGTAGAGGTACCAACGCTGGTGGTGTACGCATAACGCGAAAGTTTTTGGTCGTCTTGAAATTTGATATTAAACGATTTACTGAAATTTTGACCTAAATAGTGACTGGTACCAACTTGTAAACTTTTACCATCTTTCATCATAGCTTCAACACCATAGGTGATTTCAGCGCCAGCAAACTTTTCTTTTTCACTTTTTTGTCCAATTAATACTGGTAATGCCAAATAGTTACGCATGAAATTTTCATATAAATACAAATCATCAAGTGCGTTTTTCTTAGCTGATTTGGCGTCGGCAAATACAGCATGAGCTTCGTGCCATAAAAATTCACTGGTTCTCAGAAACGGACGCGTAGTCTTTTCCCAACGAACAGCATTACACCATTGGTTTAATTTCATCGGTAATTCTTTATAGCTTTGTAGCCATTTAGCTAACATATTACCAATCATCGTTTCCGAAGTAGGGCGGATATACAATTTTTCCGGCAAAGCTTCCGCGCCGACATGGGTTACCGTGGCTAATTCCGGAGCGAACCCTGCGACATGTTCTTTTTCTTTTTCAATAAAAGATGACGGAATCAACATAGGAAAATATGCATTTTGATATTCATGCGCTTTCAAAGATTTATCTAATGCGTTTTTAATATTTTCCCATAGTGCGAAACCGTACGGACGAATCACCATCGTACCTTTGACTGGACCATAATCGCACAGCTCGGTTTTAAGCACAATATCAGTATACCATTGTGGAAAATTTTTCAGCAGGGCAGTAATGTTGGCAACATATTTTTTATCAGCAATAACAGGTTTGGTGGCCTTCGTATTTGCAACTTTTTTTATAGCATTTTTTGCTGGTTTAGTATTTTTTTCAGTTTTCGTAGTGTTTTTCTTATCCACAATGATGGTAGTTTTCATATTAAAATACAGTATACAACAGATTGTGTTTTGTTACAAGTTTTTAATTCAGCGCAATTTTTCAAACGAAATATGTTTTTCTGATAATAAAATTTCCAATTTTGTTTTTTTCGTCTAAAACTTCGCAAAACTTGTCTTTTGCGAAGTTTTATGAAAGACTAAAAAACACAAAAAAATAATTCCAAAAGGGTCAAGTTAAAAGTAAAACTGGAACGAAATTTTAAACTCATGAGAAATCAATACAATAAAAACGGGTAACTGCACTTCCCTGTTTTGCTTACCTAGTTCAAAGTTGATAACTTATAAATTTCTTTTGCCTTTTTTAAGCTTAATTTATAAAAATCAAGTAATGACATATCTAAATATTGATTTCGATAGCAACTTTCTAAAATAATTGGCCCGATGTAGTTGGCAACTTTCAAATTGTGTACAAGTTTTTGCCAATCGATTGTTCCTTCAAATGGTAATAAATGTTGGTCATCACCTCCATCGTTATCATGCAAATGGATAGCAAATATTTTGTTTTTAAATTTGTTCCAGTTGAATTTATCACCAAAATGGCAGTGACAATGTCCCGCATCATAACAGATTCCTGCGTTATCATTTTTAATTTGATCAAAGACATACTCTAAATATCCGAAAATTTTTGTATTTTCAAATGCAACTTTTATGCCAAGTTTTTCCGCATAGTCCACGATTACTTGTAAACGTTTAACACCTATTTTACTCGGATCTGGAGCGATAGATTTACTCGTTAGATGCATACAAACCATATCTATCCCGTTCACTTTACATTCATCAAGGTTTTTAATATATTTTCTGACTAATTCATCGCCATTTTCACCTTCTAGCCATATATCGTTAATCCCTTTATACCCAAGATGTGCAAATAATATTTTTAAACCCAAGTTCTTACACAAATCAACTTGCTGTTGTTGCGAAAAATCCCAATCTTTATCATACCATTGAACAAAACAACCATTGAAGCCAGCATTTTTAATTGCTTCTATTGTTTCACCTGCGTTTATATTTTTATTGTCATTTTGTACGCATTGTATGTATTGATTTAACATTGATATCCCCCACACTGTAAATGTATTCTTACCTAGTCGAAAGAGTATAATGAATATCTACATTAGTATTGATAGCGTCTTCCCTCGGCATACTCGCTTCGACATGTTCTGCGACATCTAAGTTATATTTATTGGCAAATCGTTCTGCGCCAGATTGAACGACCATGTGTTCTTCTTCGACAAGGTCTTTTAAAAGCGCATGTAAACTAATTTCCTTTTCGGTTACAAACAATCCGGTTTCCCCAATCTTAATTCCCTTAGTATTCTTACGCTCTAACAAAAAAGCATGAACTTTAAAAAGTGAATTGCTATAACGACTAGCATATTTTTGATATAGATATTTAGATTGAAACTGACTTTCACAATCAACAAAAATTTTATACATGTCGGTGTGGCTAACGCGTGCTTCTAAACCCATCAACGATTTTAGCCCCAGCCCAGATTTAACTGATGAAACCAAATTACTCTTTTTATCTTCCGACATTTTTCCTCCACTGATTGAAATTAACTTTAACATATATTAAAGTAAAAATCAATACCTTACTCCACAAGAAGCAAACCGAGTTGTTTTGTATAAAACCATCAATAATGGCCGATAACTAA
>JAFZSF010000034.1 GCA_017619495.1 Clostridia bacterium
ACCTCTAAAAAAGCCTACACCGATTTTGTTACTCACTGGCAAAATCAACTTCCACCGACCATTACTGTTACTTGTCTACCGTCCCCTTCTGCCGCTAACCGCAGTATCTATAAAACTGATGAAGATTTAATTGCAGCATGGCGCACACTAATTTCTAATTAAAGTATTGCAATCCGACATAAAATGTATTAAACTATCCACCATCAAAAAGGAGTAATTATGGGACAAAAAAAGGCCACCACACAACACGAATCTTTCTGTAAAGAACATTGTAAAAATATTAATGTTAAATATTCAGAACAGCCCCAACGCAATGATGGAATTCAAAACACCGTACTTGATGTCGAATACATTTACATTGAACCGACTCCAAGCACGACACCAAATCATACCATTCAACGCTAATTAAATATTGCTTTTTATCTTTTAATGTATTAAAACAAGCGCAATTAAAAAAGGAGCATTTCATGAAACGACCCAAATTATTAACCCATACGCGTGAAGGTCAATTTAATCCAGACCATTGCAAAGTCAACACTGACAAGAAAGCCATTGACGACACAATGCAAAAAGGTCGCATCTTAGAAGCCGAATTGCACAAAGAATTATTGGACGATGAGTTGCCATGCAGTCGTGAATACTGCCAAGGCTGCCCCAGTTTATTATGTTAACTGTTTACCACCAACGAATTACCCACAGTATGAATGAAAGTCTGTGACTTTTTAAATTAGCAAAATTTTCAACACCCTAACTGAATCGGTTAGGGTGTTTTCTTTTTAAACCATAATTTACATTTTTTCGCAAGTGTTGTTATCTTTTGATGTTTGATTTAATGTATTATGAATTTTAGCTAAAGCAACTTGAAAGAATTTCCTGATTTGCTTTGAACGCTCTTTATCATATTTTAAATTTTCTTTTTCAGTTAAATCACAAAAATATTTGTTATCTAATGTTTTTCTCACTTGATCAAAAGCATTGAATTTAGGAATACCATTTTCGTTTTTAATTGATGTAAAAATAAAAGTTCCTTCATCAAAACTGGCACTATGAACCAGTTTGTTTCCGTCCATAAAAGCAACTCCGTCAAAATAATGTGCCGGACTTTCTCCGTTCTCGCAGTTTTGCGCCACCACACTGCGCCAATATTCAACCATATCCGCATCGGATAATTCTTTTTCGCCGAATGGTCTGCGGATATGTAAATTGGGTTGGAGATGCTCCGGTAATTTTTCAATGCGCATGCCCATATCCCAAGCGAAAGTTAGCATACCACTAAGCTGACTTAATGCCGCCGCTTTGATAATCGCATTCTCAACTGCCGTCGTTCCGTTTTCCTCAACATCAAGTTTTAAGCCAAGTTCTTTCGGAGTATGGAAATTTATTCCTAACCCATTGGCAGCAATTTTAATGAACTCGACTTTATGTTTGTTATTCGTTGAAAGTAAAATATCCATACGAAACTTCTTTTTGTGATTAACATTTGTTATTTGAAATGTTGATTTTTTTGTTGGTTTATGATGCCGTCTGACCAAATCGATACGCCCCGGCTCTTCGCAAACTTTATGTTTTCTTGATTTGATTCTATTTATTTTACAATACTCTTCCTTAAATTTATCAGGCTGCTTCAAGAGCATGCGCATATCGACGAGAAACTGTTTATAAACTTTATCTTCATAAAACATATTTTCTGGATTTTCTTCACTGTATTTTTTCGATAATCTTTTAATGGTATAATCCAAATAATCTTCAATGTTCTCTTCGGGCATTCTTTCGTGTGCGACAAAAAAGCTACGAACAAAAACGATTTCGATTGAAGTGTTACGATCCGCCGATGATATCAGCTTACCATAAGTCGACCGCGGATTGTCTTCTTTTGATGAACGATGATCCTCAATCGCTTCTTTAATCATTAAGCGCTGTTGATCATTAAAAAACCGACTCATATTCTTATCTTCAAAAAACATTTTACCAGCAATTAAATGATGATGCTCATGGTCAATATATTTTCCTAAATCATGATAAGATGCGATCGCATAAATCATATTTTCATCAAGCTTTAATTTAAATGTTTGATTTAAAACAAAACACCTTCTAATTACTTCTTTTATATGAACAATATTATGACCCAAATCGTTTTTTTCGTATAATGGGAAAATATTATTTATAATATAATCTTCCAAAAATTTATTAACCATGAAACCATGCTCCTACTTTTAGTATAACATGGCATATCAATTTTTTCATCTAAAATTTCATCTAATGCCGTACAAATTACCGAGGTTCATTTTGTATTGTTTACTCCCAATTAAAAAATTGATAATTGGGAATTGATATATGAAACCTGTTTGGCTTCTGTTATTTTGTCATCTTTTTCACTTTCGCCAATGAGAAACGGTGAATTCGGATTATTTCTTTTCATATTATCTATCACAACATGCTTATCCATATTGGCATAACAATACTTGCAAAGATGTCCGCAAGTATTATATGCACCAATATCTTGACCAAGTAGGCATGAGCAAATTGCTCTTTGATTTTTGCCTTTGGGAACATTGAGTTTTAACCCGATGGCGTTTTCAATCACTTCTTTGGTTTGACAACCAGAAACATCTACACCCAATGGTGCTAAATGCGTACCTTCACAACAACTGCGAATTTTAATACCATTCTCTTTGGCAATTTTCACAAGTTCTTTCACAAGTTCGATTTGTTCTTCTTTGCTGGGTGGATATATTCCCGGAGCATTTCGTTTTACTTTTTCATACAAATCCAAAATACTAATAACACAAGAATTTGTGTACCCTTTGAGTGCTGTTGCAATTTTTGTAAATTCTTCTATGTGCTTTTGTTTATCGTATCCATTGCCGTAGAAAATCGGATCATATCTCCAACCAATTCCATTGATTCCAACTCGTTTTGATATTTCCTTAAATGCTTCAATTACTTTCGTCTTTTCTGGAACATTTGGCTCATAATCTTTTCCATAAGCAGTAATTGTGACAAACCAAAATTGTCTATATTTACTTAATTCACCATCTAGATATGGAAGAATTGGAGTTGGATTTTTAGAACAAAAACAAATACAATCTACAACATCTGGATTAAGAACATATTTTGTTACCTGATTTTTATAATATGGATTACGCACACAAACAAAACCATCTTTCAAACGGTTATCAAACCACTTAGCATAAAATGCTGGTATATCTGTTCTCATTCCTGTTGAAACAATCATTTTTGCTCCCAGTTGAGAAATTATATCATATCTTGCGATATTTACTATCACATCGTAATTTAATTTTATAAATCAACATAAACAGGTTTCAAAAATTTGCAACCATCATTAGTGCTTTTTTTGCGCTAAGGCCAATAATCTTTGGCACGCTAGTCGTGTGTTCGCATAAGAATTAAATCCCGTTAAGCGGATATAATTTTCCCCGGCTGTCCCAAAGCCAATACCAGGGGTACAAACAATGCCTGTTTCTTGTAACAAAAAGTCAAAACATTCCCACGCATTACGCATACCGGGACAACGCACCCACACATAAGGCGAATGTTTGCCACCCACATAAGACCATTTTAATTGGTCCAAGGTACGCCGAATCAACTTTACATTACGACGGTAATAAGCTAAATTGCGTTCCACAGCCGCTAAGCCCTCCGCACTAAACACTGTCTCCGCACCGCGTTGCACGATGTAACTTACGCCATTAAATTTCGTACTCTGACGGCGTTGCCAAAGCCGGTTCAAACTAATGCCGTCAGTGGTCACCAAGTTTTTAGGAACTACCGTATAACCACAACGCACACCGGTAAACCCTGCCATTTTCGAAAGTGAGCAAATTTCAAGCGCACATTCCCGCGCCCCCTCAATTTCATAAATACTACGCGGCAAACTAGGGTCATTGATAAAGCACGCATATGCCGCATCGTATAAAATCACACTACCATGTGCGCGCGCAAAATCCACCCACTGTTTTAATTGCGCACGATTATAATAAACACCGGTTGGATTCGCCGGGTTGCATAGATAAATAATATCGGCCGTTATCTCTGCGCTGGGCATGGGTAAAAAGTTATTCGCCACTGTGGCACGGAAAAACTGCGGTTGACGCCCCAACATTAAGTTAGTATCAAGGTAAACTGGATAAACGGGGTCACACATTGCCACTGTCACTTTGGTGTCAAAAATATCCAATAAATTACTTAAATCACTTTTGGCACCGTCACTCACGATAACTTCATCGTCATCTAATTTAACCCCGTACTGTGTGCGGTAAAAATCAACAATCGTACGGCGCAACCACGGGTAGCCAATTTCTGGTCCATAACCGCGGAATGTTTGGCGGTGCCCCATTTCAGAGCACGCCCGTCGCATAGCTTGAACTACCACCGCAGGCAAGGGAAGCGAAACATCACCAATACTTAACTTAATGACGGTTAAATCAGGGTGTTGTGCTTGAAAAGTGCGCGTGCGCTTAGCGACTTCACTAAACAAATAGTTTTCTGACAATTGCAAAAAGTGGCGGTTAATTTGCATTGGTCACCTCGTCAATTTCAATCACCCCACTAAATACAGTTACCGCGGGTCCTAACAAGCGAACGCGTTCACCCGCACAATCTACCACCAATTCGCCCCCAGGCAAACTAACCCGAATTAATTGTTCACGGTTACAAAAACCACGCATCACGGCAGCCAACGCAGCAGCACACGCCCCTGTACCACACCCCAGCGTTTCCCCACTCCCGCGTTCCCAAACTCGCATTTGTAATTGGTTGTTACCCACCACTCGCACAAACTCAACATTAGTGCCTTGCGGAAACAATTTACTGTGTTCAATGCGCCGACCAAGCCGAGTAATATCATAGTTAGTAATTTCAAATTTCGGAAACCACACGACATGCGGGTTACCAATTTCAACAGCGGTTAAGTCATGCATGCCTGCCAACTGAACATTACTAACCGTCGCCTGCCCCATATCCACACTGTAATAATTGTCCCGCAACCGACGCACTGTTTTGACGCCGCTTTTGGTATTAATCCGCACTAAGTTCCCCCGCACCACGCCTTGTTCAATTAACCATTGTGCTACACAGCGTACAGCATTGCCGCACATCATACCTTCACTGCCGTCGGCATTATACATTGCCATCGTAATGTCCGTTCCAACAGTCGCCGGTAGCAACAGCACTAAACCATCACCGCCCACACTAAAATGACGATCGCTTAACCGTTTAGCCAAGGCTGGCGGATTAGTTACCTTTTGTTGGCGTGCATCGACATAAATATAATCGTTGCCAACACCTTGCATTTTGGTAAATTCCAATAACATACCGCTATCTATGCAACTACATATAAAAAAGTGTCAATTTTACCATTCAATTTCCACTGGATTATGGCGTAATAAATCCGTGCTGGTCAAGTAATATTTGATACCATTCTTAGTATAGACCAAGTCCCCGCGTCCACCTTTACCGTGTAAATGTCCGTAAATTACCGCATCGACATCGTACTTTTCGCATAGTTTAGTAAACGGCGAATCATCGCGCATACAGTTAAACGGCGGATAGTGTAAAATTGCGACCAACTTTTTATTACCTTTATCGCCCACACTTTGCAACGCCATTTCAAAACGCATAACTTCTCGGTCATAGATTTTTTTATCTTCCTCAGATTGCGTACGGTTACGCTCGGGCGTTTGCCAACCACGCGTTCCCGCAAAAATGAAATCACCAACTGTAATACTGTCGTTTTGGATTACCTTAATCGTATCCCCCACAAAAGCACGGATTTTAGAAACACTTTTCCACCAATAATCATGATTACCACGAATAATAATCTTCGTACCATTTAATTGACGAATAAAGTCAAAATCAGGCTTAGTTTCTTCCATGCGCATCGCCCAAGAAATATCACCCGCAATCACGCCTACATCATCAGGTCCCACACAGGCATTCCAGTTCTTTTTAATTTCGGCTTCGTAATTATCCCAATGCTCGCCAAAAATATTCATCGGCTTATTGACGCCAAACGACAAATGAAAATCAGATAACGCAAAAAGCTTCACTAGTGTTTTCTCCTAAAATCGAACTTCGCCCAAGCACCATCTTCCGGCGGATTAACAATAAACTTCATGTGGTCATGCGTCGTCGGGTGATTAAACTCTAATTGATACGCCCATAAAGCGATGTCTTTCACCCCTTTGCGCGCGCCACCATAGCGAGCATCGCCCACAATTGGATTACCAATGTGTTTCATTTGTACACGAATTTGGTGGGAGCGTCCTGTTGCCAACTCTACTGCCACCAAAGTATCGCCCCCCACGGTGTTAATCGTGTTATATGTCAACTCCGCGCGTTTAGCCCCCGTCGTAGTCTGTGGCACCACCGCCACTAAATTATGAATTTCATCTTTAGCTAACCAATTCACTAAAGTCGCCGTGCGTTCTTTGGGAACACCACGCACCACGGCATAATAGGTCTTATGAAAAGTACCGTCCTTAATTTGTTCGCTTAATCGTGCCGCAGCTTTACTGGTTTCGCAAAAACCATCACCCCGCCCGTAACCCGATCCAAACGGTGTACGATACCGACAAAACCACCCGTATAAGCCTTCAAGGCATCTTGCAAACTTTGGTCGTGCGAACTATCCGCAACCGTGGGGATATTCTGTGGTTTAATGACCACTAATAAATGATTATCTTCGTAAATGACAGCCGGTGTTTCCATTTAACCCATTATACATGGTAAAAAAAAGTTAGTAAAGAATTTGCAACTATTTTCATTTACTGTTAATATATAGTTATAGGAGGTGTGTTTTAATGGGATGCTGTGATGGATGTCCAGGATGTGGCAAACCAGCAAAATAATTAACGCACTATGAAATTGGGGAAAGGAACATTGTTGGCAATTTTGGAATCTGTCCTGTTTGTTATCGGGGCTGTTTTCTTTGCCATCGTTTTAATTATTCCTGCTAACCCAATTTGGGCGCTAATTGCTGGTATTTTGTTCGGACTAGCGGGCGCGATTCTTTGGTCAAGCTCGCTTTTCGTCCGCATGGGCCAAACCATTCATCATCGCATTAAAAGTAAAACCGTTAATGCCGAATCCGTCGCTAAACAAATTCTCAACGACGATGATACCGACGACGAAACCTACGAACTCCACCGTACTGAATCTTACGACAGTATTGATGACATAATACCTGCAATACCAGACCCTGCTACGGTCACCGACACAGAAAACCAAGACCCCAAAAAATCATAAATTATTTCAAAATAAAAGCCACTTGAATGCGAGTGGCTTTTGATTTGCTTTATTGATTGATTTCTTTCATGTAACCAATATTGCTTTCGTTGCGTGGATCAAAAACTAAATTAAAAATTGATGCCACAATCTGATAAATCCCCAGTGTCAAAATGCCTAAAATTAAATAACTCACCGTACGCGATTGCCAACTCTCTACTTTCAAATTAGAATGGTTGATAATACAACTACCAATGAAGCCAAGGAAAAAAGTCAACAAAAAGCGTGCTAATTTTTTTGCATCAAGTTCCATAAATTACCTCCTTAGTTAATACCTATGTATCGACTATTGATAGTATAGCATACCTTAACTAATCATGCTATTAAATTAGAACACATCGTTAATATCCGACGGGGTTGCGAGTGGTACAATATCTGGCAAATTCGCCTTAACTTTGGTGGCTGGTACCGGCACCGATGCTACCCCATTGGTTTTATTAACATCTTCGGGGTTCATGAAAGTAGTTAATTCGCCAATGAATTGCAATTTGAAATACGGGGTCGGACCACTACGGTTCTTCGCAATAATAATTTTAGCTTCGTAGTCACGGCTGTGTTGGTTTTGTTCACTTTGGGTTTCGGTCTTAGGTTTATGGATAAACATGACGATATCAGCATCTTGTTCAATGGCGCCTGATTCACGCAAATCCGATAACATCGGTTCATCATTTTCGTTTTTACCCGTACGGGCTTCAATGCCACGGTTTAATTGTGACAACAATAGCACAGGAATTTCCAATTCCTTAGCCATCATTTTCATCATGCGACTATTGGCAGCCACTTGTTCTTGACGGCTTTCACGGCCATTAGCATTCGGTGCTGCCATTAAACCCAAGTAGTCAATCATAACTAAATCCAAGCCGTGTTCGCGTTTCAAGCGCATACATTTACGCATAATTTCCGCCGCAGTGATTGAACCGCTGGTATCGATAAAAACATCTGCTTTTTGTAATTTAGCATTAGCGTCCCATAAGCGTTGCCATTCTTCCGGGGTCAATTCACCGTGTAAAGCATGCGACAAAGAGACACGCGCCACGGAACAAATCGCACGGTTAGTCAATTCTGTCTTATTCATTTCTAACGAAAACACTGCGACTTTGGCTTTTTCTTTGAGTGCCGCATGCAAGGCAATATTCATCGCAAAACTGGTTTTACCTACGCTAGGACGGGCACCAATAATAATCAAATTTCCCTTTTGCAAACCATTGGTTACACTATCCAAAACGGTATAGCCCGTACGAATCCCGCGTAAAGCCTCCGGGTTGTGTTGTACCAAATCAAAGTTATTCATAACCGTTGGTAATTCATTGGACAACTTAGTCAATTCTTGGCGTTCATCTTCCTTGCTGATATCAAAAATCAATTTTTCCGCATATTGTAACGCTGCGTGACCATCTTCAAATTCTTTATCCGGTTGGTTTAATGATTTAGTAATTTCGGACGATGCCTTTTCCAAGCGACGCAAAGTTTCATCCTTACGCAAAATTGCCACATAGTGACGGAAGTTTACCGTTGACGGAATAATATCCATCAAATTGGTTAAATATTCATTCCCCCCCACGGCTTCCAATTTACCGATGTTTTTCAAACGCTCGGATAGGGTTACCAAATCGACCGCCACATTATGATTCGTCAAGTAACAAATGGCCTCGTAAATGGTACGATGCGCCGGTGTGTAAAAATGCGACGGCTTTAAGCGCGTAAAAACATCTAAGCAGTCATTATCCAAAAGTACGGCTGCAATCACAGATTGTTCAGCTTCTAAGTTGTGAATCATTATTTTGATTATAACATGAACCTTGATTGCTTGCAATATCTTTTGAATTATGATATATTTTATCGTTGGATAGATGGGCAATTAGCGACTGCCTGTAACCCGTGCGCTAACCGGGATTGACCACACGGTTGAGAGCGCGTACCGAATCATGTTAGTCAGACTCTATCGGTGATGACGCTTGACGGCTTAGTAGTCGGTGTGATTGTGAATCGTGTCAGATGGGGAACCAAGCAGCACTAAACAGTTTTCGCCGAGCTAATTAAGTGACGCCAGGCCGAGCTGTTAGACCGACTATCGTTTTTTGGGAAACGACCGATCCGTGTTCCAACACCATTAAGCACCGCATCACGCGGTGTTTTTTTATTTTTCTAAACAGTCCTTAAATTTTTTACTAGCCTTAAATACCGGTTTAGTTTTGGCTTTAATTTTAATGGTTTCACCCGTCAACGGATTACGCCCTTTGCGCGCCGGCGTCTTTTTGATTTGAAATTTACCGATGTCTAGCACGACTTCATCGCCACTTTTAACGCCATCGATAATTTGGTTTTCCAACCAAGAAACCATGTTTTTTGCATCTTTTTTAGAAGTGCCAAATTCCGCACTAAATTCCATGATTAAATCACTTTTTCGCATATCATATTTATTTCCGTTGTAACAACAATTTAATCAATACTGTACCACTAACCACCAGAGCGACGGCATAACACAATAAATTAGCAATACTGACCGCCATAATGCCCAACGGTTTTAACGCGCAAATTTCAAACACAATCTTTACTGCTCCACCCGCAATCAAAGCCCACATGGGGATTTTTTCGTGGTCAATGCCCTGCAAAATACTACCCGCCACTTGTGTTAAACCAATCGAAATCACCGCCCAACTTTCAATCCGCAAAAGCAACACCGCGACCGCTAACTCTTCGGGACGATTCATAAAAGCACGGCGATACAACAGTGTTAAAATAAAACGGGGCAAAACGGATAAACCAATTGCCACCCCCACGCCGAACAATGCGATAAAGCCCAAAGCCAGCCCTGCGCGTTTACGGACAGTTAAAAATTGACCTTGCTTAAACGCGCGTGCCACCATGGGCAACATGACCGTTGCCAGTGCAATTCCTACCACACTTGGCAAATTAATTAAAGTATGCACTGCCCCCGTCGCAATGCCGTACAACTCGGTCGCTTGCGCCACACCGTTGCGTTTTAACGCATTCACAATGTAAAAACTATCGAACAACTGAACGACCGGAAACGCCAACGACATAACCATAATCGGCGCCGCAATCCGAAAAATCTGACGCACAATTGCCCAATCAAACAACGACCAAAAGCCACGCACAACCATCTTGGGTTTGCGTATCCGATAAACAATCACTAACACCACTGCCGCAATTAATTCCGAAACCGCAACTGCTAAAATGGCTCCCCATACCGCCCATAAAGCCCCATAACGCACCAACCAAAACGCTAACCCCAAACCGACCACAACTTTAATTACTTGTTCCACAATTTGCGAAACGGCGGTTGGCACCATATTATTTAAGCCTTGGAAGTAACCACGGTAAGCCGCAATCACGCACACAAACCAAACTGCCGGTGCAATCGCCAGGTATAATGGCCAAATCTCGGGCTTGCCTTGCCATACAGCGATGGGACGCGCTAACGCTAAAAACGCCAATGTAATTACGCCACCAATTATGATTAAGACGATTAAAGCATTGACAAAGATGCGTTTAGTTTGTTGTGGGTCTTCGCGTACCTGTGCAATCATTTTAGACAACGCCACCGGAATCCCAGCCGACGAAACAATCAACAATAATGAATACAGTGGGAAAACTAACTGGTACAACCCTATGCCATAATTCCCAACAATATTCGACAGCGGAATACGAAAAAGGACCCCCAGTAAACGGCAAATCACACCCGCCCCACTGAGAATCACTGCTCCTTTAATTAACCCCTTTTTCGCCACATAAGCAGTATGTGGAATTATGCTTTATTTCATTACTTTACCGCGTTGACGCAAGCGTTTGCCGTGATCCAATTCAATCTTACGAATGCGTAAGTTCTTCGGCGTAACTTCCAACAATTCGTCTTCGTTAATAAATTCCAATGCTTCTTCCAAAGTAAAGACTAACGGCGGTGTTAAACGCAATGCTTCATCACTACTCTTGGAACGCATATTGGTCAATTCTTTCCTTTTGCAGACATTAACGGTAATATCGTCACCCGCTGGATTCGAGCCCACCACCATACCACCATAGACCGTCACACCCGCCCCAATAAACATGGTGCCACGATTTTGCGCGTTATACAAACCATAAGCATTACTTTCGCCGTCTTCAAAAGCAATCAAACTACCCGAAGAACGGGTCGCAATATCACCTTTGTAATAATCATAACCATTACTAATGGTATTCAAAACACCTTCACCCTTAGTATCGGTCAATAATTCACTCTTATAGCCAAACAAACCACGCGCCGGGACTACAAATTCCAATTTTAAGCGACTACCATGTGGAGTCATCGAAATCAATTCCGCACGACGCGCCCCCATCTTTTCCATTACCGCGCCCATGCTCACTTCTGGTACATCAATTAACGCCTTATCCATTGGTTCCATTAATTTGCCGTTTTCGTCGCGTTTATACAAAACTTTGGGCATACTAACCGCGAATTCATAACCTTCACGACGCATGTTTTCAATCAAAATTGATAAGTGCATTTCGCCCCGACCGCAAACCTTGAACGCTTCGGTCGAATCAGTATCACTCACTTTCAAACTTAAATCTTTATCGGCTTCTTTATACAAACGGTCACGCAAATGACGACTGGTCACAAATTTACCTTCCTTGCCTGCCAACGGACTATCGTTAACTAAGAAAGTCATTTCCACGCTTGGTTCACTAATTTTGGTAAACGGTAACGCCTGCGGATTAGCCGCATCGCAAATGGTGTCTCCAATACCTACATCAGCACAACCAGAAATACAAACAATATCGCCACCTTCCGTCTTTTCAATTGGCAACTTATTCATCGCCATAAACTCGCAAATTTGAGTGACCTTGAAATTATTTTTGACCGCTGCATCGTGATAGTTGACGCGTACCGCTGGTGCGTTAACAGTCATCTGACCGCTGGTAACTTTACCCACTGCCATTTTGCCCACATATTCACTATACTGAGTAGCGGATACCAGCATTTGGAAACTACCTTCACTATCGAACTCCGGTGCCGGCAAGTATTCAATAATCTTATCCAACAATGGTTGCATATCTTTATTGGCGGTTTCCATCGTTAAGCCAGCCACACCATTACGCGCACTGGCATAAACGAACGGACTATCCAATTGTTCCGAGCTGGCGTCCAAATCCATCAACAAAGCCAAAACTTCATCTTCAACTTCTTTAATGCGCGCATCGGAACGGTCAATTTTATTAATAACAATGATAACTTTGTGTCCCAATTCCAAAGCCTTTTCCAATACAAAACGCGTTTGAGGCATCGGTCCTTCGTAAGCATCAACCACTAACAAAACGCCATCGACCATTTTCAAAGAGCGTTCCACTTCACCACCAAAGTCGGCGTGCCCGGGGGTATCAACGATGTTAATTTTTACGCCCTTATAACGCACCGCGCAGTTTTTTGCTAAAATAGTAATTCCGCGTTCGCGTTCCAAAGCATTACTATCCATCACACGGTCAGCTACAACTTGATGGTCATTAAAAGCGCCACCTTGTTTTAATAATTCGTTAACCAAACTCGTCTTACCATGGTCAACATGGGCAATAATTGCCACATTACGAATCTTTTCATTCTTCTGTATCATGGGGAAAAGCATAGCACAAAACGGATAATTCTGCAATGACAAATTTAATTACTGCAACTTAACATTCTCTTCGCCTAGAATCTGATTAAGTTCGTACAAGATGGCTTTACATTCACGAATTTTAATTTCCGGGGCAAAGGCGTTACCGGTTGCGGTATCTTTAATGACCACGGGAATCTCGCCAGTATACGAAGTCAACGCATTAAAACAATCCGCCTTGACCACCTCATCTTGCAAATTGAAACGCAAATACAATTTGCGTTGGTGACTAGCCGGCACTTCCAGCGCTGGCGTTGCTTTACGGTTCAAAACTTCTACCGTATCCGCCACTATGATGGGGCTTTGTCCATCACGCATTGACAAACTACCATGGATTTTGATTACGCTTTCTTCCGTTACCAGCGCTTTTACCCGCGCCCAATTTTTGGGGAACATCATGACATCACAAGTCCCATATAAATCTTCTACCTTTAAGATAGCCATTTCTTCGTGATTCTTTTTGGTATAAACCTTTTTAATTTCAGTTACCAAAGCGCCCATTGAAACGCTGGCACCGTCTTCAAATTCAGTTACACCAGCCCCATCTTCACTTTCGTTATCCTCCAAAACCATCTCGCCCATATCTGCTTCATCTTCTTTTTCTTCGCGGGGTAACTTGGAAGTGTCGAAAGTAAATTGACCGAACTGGTTCATATAATCATCTAACGGGTGCCCACTTAAATAAATCCCCACATATTCTTTCTCAAAACGCAACTTAGTCGCTTGGTCGTAATCTTTAATTTTCGGCAACGGTACATCGACATCGCTGGTAGTAGTTGCTCCAAATAAAGTCATTTGTCCCGCATTCGCCGCTTTCTTATCGTTCATTACAGCTTTTACAGTCGTCGGATAAATACTCATTAATTGACTACGGAAAGCCCCCAAACCATCAAAGCACCCCGATAAAATCAAACTTTCCAAGCAACGCTTGTTTAGCGCTTCCACTGGGGCTCGCTTACAAAAATCAAAAAATGAAGTATAATTTCCGTGTGCATTGCGTTCAGTGATAATATCAGCGACCACGGTTTCCCCGACATTTTTCAAGGCGGACAAACCAAAACGAATTGATTTATTATCCGCATCAACCGTAAATTCCGCATCGCTCTGGTTAATATCCGGCGGTAAAATCGCCGCTTTTCCTTTCACACGAATTTCAGTAATATAATGCACCATATCATCGCGTTTATCAATACGGTTACTCAACATAGAAGCCATAAAGAACGGATAATAGTAATGCAATAAATATGCCGTTTGGTATGCTAAGAACGCATAGCAAGCTGCGTGCGACTTGTTAAATGCATAACCCGCAAACTTCTCCATTTTAGCAAAGATGCTGGCAGCAACCTCGGCTGGTACACCGTTATTAACCGCTCCTTTAATGTTCATTTCTTCGCTACCGTAAAGGAAAATCTTTTTTTGTTTTTCCATTTCGGCAACTTTCTTTTTACCCATCGCACGACGCACAATATCCGCTTGACCTAACGAATATCCCGCCAAATTTTGGAAAATCTGCATGACCTGCTCTTGATAAACAATTTGTCCGTAAGTTTCTTTCAAAATATCTTTCAACAAGGGGTGTTCATAAACCGTCTTTTCTGGGTGGTGTTTGTTTTCACAATACGCCGGAATCATATCCATCGGTCCGGGGCGATACAACGAAACCCCCGCAATCAAATCTTCGATGCAGTCCGGTTTCAACAGCTTCATAAATTTTTTCATACCGCCACTTTCCAATTGGAATACGGCATCGGTCTCACCCGCACTAATCATTTTAAAAACATTTTGGTCGTTATATTCCATGTGGTAAAAATCAATCTTTTTACCTACCTGGCGTTCAATGGCCTTAATCGCGCCATCAATATCGGTAGTTGTAATCAAACCCAAGAAGTCCATTTTCAAGAAACCTAATTCTTCTACTTCGGTCTTGTCATATTGCGTAGTAACTTTGTCACCGTTTTTAGCCAATGGACAAGCATCACCCACAACGCGTTTACAAATCACAACCCCCGCTGCATGCACACCACAGTTACGCGGGAAGTCCTCTACCTTAATCGCCATATCGACAATCTTTTTTACGGTAGGATTGTTTTTATACATTTCCGCCAATTCCGGCTTATACAAATCGTTAAACTTGGCTTTTTCCTTAGCCAGTTTTTCTGGATCCGTAATTTTAGATAAATCCTTTAAACCAAAGATATATTCCAAATAAGGTGATTTTTGTTTTTGGTTAATTTCAATTGGTTTCGTAATTTGCGACACTTCGGCGAACGGTACATCAAGCACACGGGCAATATCCTTAATTGCCGCCTTGGCTTTCATGGTACCAAAAGTCACAATTTGACACACATTATCACGACCGTATTTATCAATCACATAATCTATCACTTCACCACGACGACGCTTACAGAAATCCAAATCAAAATCAGGCATACTACGGCGTTCCAAGTTTAAGAAGCGTTCAAACAGTAAATTATAACGCAATGGGTCAAGTTTGGTAATTCCTAACGCGTAAGCCAAAATTGAACCGGCACCCGAACCACGACCGGGGCCAATCGGAATATCATTCTCACGGGCAAAGCGCATAAAGTCCGCCACAATTAAATAGTAGTCGATAAAACCTTGGCTTTCTACGACATGCAATTCTTTTTCGTAACGCGCTTGAATTTCGGGCGTAATTTTGCCGTAAAGGCGTTTCAAACCCTCTTCTGCATTACGCTTGAAATAGGTAATGTTGTCTTCCCCAGTCGGTGAAGTAAACGCAGGAATCAAATCAGCACGCGCAAATGGGTCACAATTACACTTATCAGCAATCACCACAGTATTGCTAATAGCCTTGGGAATATCTGGGAACAGCGCGGCCATTTCAGCCCCCGTTTTATAGTAAAACTGGTCAGTTTCAAAACGCATACGATCGACATCGTTAATTTTACTTTGCGTCGAAATACACAACAAAGCATCTTGCATTTCCGCATCTTCCTTGTACAGATAATGAATATCATTGGTCGCAACTAATTCAACTTTCAGTTCATTAGCCAATTGTAAAATGCCACGGTTGACTTTCTTTTGTAGCGGAATACCATGGTCTTGTAATTCCAAATAAAAATCTTCCCCAAATATTTTTTGTAAACGCAGGGCGTATTTTTTGGCTTCGTCATATTCATCTAACGCTAAATAGTGGGCAATGTGTCCTGCCAAGCACGCCGACAAACAAATCAAACCCTCGCAGTGTTTTTCCAAAAAATCATAGTCAATGCGCGGTTTATAATAGAAACCTTTGGTCCAAGCCGCCGTATTAATCTTACACAAGTTGATATAACCGGTATTATTTTTACACAACAAAATCATGTGCCCACGGTGCTCACCCGCTTCGCGTTTGTTCATATCGTCAACAATATAAATTTCACAACCAAGAATTGGTTTAATGTTAATATCTTTGGCTTTACAAGCTTGATAAAACTTGTATGCGCCATACATATTACCGTGATCGGTAATAGCACACGCCCCCGCACCTTGTTCTTTGGCAATTTTTACTAACTTGGAAATACGCGCCGCACCATCAAGCAAGCTGTATTCCGTATGCACATGTAAATGGACAAAACGGGGTCCATAGTTTTTAGATGAAGGTTGGTTCTGCGGTAAATTTTCGTCCATTGAGATAGTATAACAAAGACTGCGGGTCAAATGCAAACTCTATCTCGGTCGCACATAAACACTGTTTATTTTGATGGTACAAACGATTCAGTTCAGCCTTACCGTATTTACCGTCGCCGACAATATAAAGTCCAATCGTGGCCAAATGCGCGCGAATCTGGTGTGTTCGCCCCGTCAACGGGCACACCTTAATCAATGAAAATTCGCCTTTCGGGCGTACATATTCCACCACGGTTTTAACCGGTAAAGCATGTGGTTGTTTTTCTTTTTCAATAGTGACAAAACCCGAATCTTTGTCTTTACTTAAATAGCCCGTTAATGTCACCGGTGATTTTTTTAAAGTGCCAAAACACAACGCTAAATAAGTTTTGTGCACTTGCCCATTAGCGAATGCTGTCAAAAGTGCGGCTTCTGCGTCGGGATTTTTAGCAAAAATAACTAACCCTTCGGTGTTCACATCTAATCGATGGACTGCGGTTAATCCGAGTAATTTTTCCAAGGTATTCTCGCCGTGCGGGCTACTGGTCTCAATTCCTTGTGCTTTGAACACAACGGCGACATTTTCGTCTTGCCAAACCATACGGTACGGTTGCCACGCACGCAAAGCATCATCAGGATAATAAATTTGCACTACATCACCGACCGTCAAGTTGACATCACGGTTCACACGCACACCATTCACTTTCACATCTTTACGCTTCAAGATTTGTTGCACGAAAACATAGCCCGCCCCTAATAAATTAGCTTTCAATAGCGTGCTCACATTCGTTCTTTGTTTTACGGTAAATGTTTGTGTTTTCATAAATTATAAAGTGATTTTCCAAATACTTCCCATAACTACTGCTCCAACAGCAAAGACCATCGACGACAAAAAAATGACCATACATAACCGCTCACTCTGTGAAATTGCCAAACGGTTACCATAAATTTTGTGGTGTATAAACATCAAAAAGACTTCTAAGGATACTACCGCCACACCGATTAAAATATTAATTGCGAAATAAAGACCGGTAAATTTCGACAACCAACCCGCTAATATCATCATCAACGGAAACAAAGCGACATTCACCACACTGGATACAATATACAAAGTCATTAACCATTTGGTCGCATTGGGCTTATCGCTTTTAACAGTGTAAGCTTTGACTAATTGATCAATTAAGTTCAAATAATGCTCTTGGCGATCTTTACGCACTTTATTGCGCACATAACTACGGAACAATTCGGCAGCATCAATCATTTGGTAATCCAAACAAGCATCTAAGAAACTTTCTGCCCATGGCACATTAACTGGATCACTCTTGGTATTGGCGAAGGTCTTCAAATAATCATAAACAAAACTCGGTTCATAATTGGATAATTTAACCAATAGATAGGATGGCTTTTCCAAATGCGGAAAATTATTAACCACTTTTGCCAACAGCATAAATGGCAAGTCTGGACCGTACTTCATTTCCAAAGCTACACACTCGGCAATAATGGCGTTAATCTGATCAGCATCGGCACAACGCTTTTCAACGATCGCATTTGCCGCTTGTGCTGAAATGGTTTCACCACACTTCGGACATACCAAAAATGGCGTTTTTTGTTTCAACAATAAATATTCATGACACTTCGGACAATTTCCCGCTTCCAAGTTCATATTAATGGTTTAACACATCCACAGTAATTTTGTCGATACATTTTTAGTTGTTTCGACAATTCAACACTGCGTTTGAAACCGTCTTTTTTCTTAAAATCGCTGGGCACATACTTATCACTAATGCTCGCCCCGATTTCATTAATCAAAGCGGCCGGTTTATGCGGACTGGTCGTCAGCGAAGTCGCAAAATAATCAAAGCCCAATTTTTGTACATATGCAAAAGCATTTTCTAAACGCAACCGGAAACAACGCGCACAGTTTTGGTTTTGCCAATTCTCATGTTCGTACGGGTGAACGATTACTTTGTCAGTTAATTTATATAACCCTTCCAGACGGCGGTCAAATTCCGCTTGCGAATCCAAATTATTACCCCAAAATAAACAGGTCACATCATAATCGACGGACAACCTTTCCACCGCCACCGTGGCACACGGCCCACAACAACAAGCTAACAATAAACGCGGCTTAGGCATTTTCACCTAATAACGGTTCAACTTGTGCCAGTGCCTGTTCGATGCGTTGGTTCAAGTCCAAATCGACTACCGTCATCGCATAACATAATGCCGAAGTCACTTTGCGTGCGTCCGCATTTCCATGCATCTTTACAACTGATTTTTTCAAACCCAAAAACATGGTCGCGTTGGTTTTATCCATTTTTTCGGCCTTGAATTTTTTAAGTTTACCACCTAAAAACAAAGCCCCAATTTTGGCACTAAGGCTGGCCGCAATAATTTGTTTTAATGACTTAAACACAAATTTGGTCGCACCTTCCGTCGTTTTTAGAAATACATTACCCCAAAAGCCATCAGCAACAACAATATCAACCTCACCCTCAAAGGCTTGGTACGGTTCAATATTACCCACGAAATTTATCAAGCCTGCCGCACATAACTTACTCAACATACTGTGTGCTTGTTTGACCACCTCATTGCCCTTGGTTTCCTCAGTACCAACATTTAATAAACCAACGCGCGGTTTTTCCATACCAGTCGCTTTTTTGTATTCATTCGCCATCACGGCAAATTGCACTAATTGTACCGCGGTACAATCCATATTGGCCCCCGCGTCCAATAACATAAATTCATGTCCGTCAATCAAAGTGGGCAAAAACGGACACAAAGCCGGACGGCTGACCCCTGCGACCCGCCCAATCTTCATAAAGCCACCCGTCAAAACAGCCCCCGTCGACCCCGCCGAAACGAACGCACCACAATCATCACGCTTTTTCAACTGCTCTAATCCTAATACTAAACTGCTGTCAGTTTTAGTACGAATCGCGGTCGTTGGGTGTTCGTCCATCGCGATATTCACTTTGGTGTCAATAATTTCAACACGGTCACCAAACTGTGCCACCTGCGGTTGAATCACACTGGCATCACCAACCAAAACCAACTGCAACGCCGCATTCTGTTTTAACGCAGTAATTGCTCCGTCCAACATTGCCGGCAAACCGTTATCCCCACCTAAACAATCCAAAACAATCTTTTTCATATGAACATGATAACATAAAATTCAAACTATCAATACATAATTTTCGCACAAAAAAAGAGCCGGAATAACCCGACTCTTTTTAGTTTTCGTGTTTTAACGATTATTTAACGATTTCAGCAACCACACCAGAACCAACAGTGTGACCACCTTCACGAATCGCGAAACGCATACCTTTTTCGATCGCAACCGGAGAAATCAATTTAACACTCATCGAAACATTATCACCAGGCATAACCATTTCCACACCTTTCGGCAATTCAATTACACCCGTAACATCGGTAGTACGAATGTAGAATTGTGGACGATAGCCATTGAAGAATGGAGTGTGACGGCCGCCTTCTTCTTTTTTCAAAACATAAACTTCAGCAGTGAATTCGGTGTGCGGAGTAATTGACTTCGGAGCAGCCAAAACTTGACCGCGTTCGATATCTTTACGTTCAATACCACGCAACAACAAGCCTGCGTTATCACCAGCCATAGCTGAATCCAAAGATTTACGGAACATTTCAATACCAGTAATGGTAGTAGATTTGTTCGCACCTAAACCAACGATTTCAACCACATCACCAATCTTAACTTGACCGCGTTCAACACGACCAGTAGCAACAGTACCACGACCCGTAATAGTGAAGACATCTTCAACTGGCATTAAGAATGGTTTATCGGTATCGCGTTTTGGATCTGGGATATATTGGTCGATCGCAGCCATCAATTCATCAATACATTTCAAATCCGGAGATTGACGGTTACCAGCTTGTGCAGCAGCCAAAGCTTTTGCAGCTGAACCCTTGATGATTGGGCAGGTATCGCCCGGGAAGCCGTTCTTGGTCAACAAGTCACGGATTTCCATTTCAACCAATTCTTGTAATTCTGGATCATCAGCCAAATCACATTTGTTCATGAACACAACAATGTATGGAACACCAACTTGGCGCGCCAACAAAATATGTTCGCGAGTTTGTGGCATCGGACCATCGGTTGCAGCAACAACCAAGATTGCGCCGTCCATTTGTGCAGCACCAGTAATCATGTTCTTGACATAGTCAGCATGGCC
>JAFZSF010000035.1 GCA_017619495.1 Clostridia bacterium
CAAACTATCTTAATTGATATGCCATTTCTGTTAGGATTTAGTTTCCTTGCTTTTATGCCAATGCTTTGGAGACAACGCACTTATAAGTGGCAAGGTATTTTATTGTTAATGAGTTATACAGCCTATTTAATCATCAGTGCGGTCTTACCCAATTTCATGTAAATGCATAAAACTGTTGACAATTAGCATAGTAATAGCATACACTTGCACTATCGCGGGGTAGAGCAGTCCGGCAGCTCGTTGGGCTCATAACCCAAAGGTCACTGGTTCAAATCCAGTCCCCGCCACCAATCAAGGATCAACTTATACGGTTGGTCCTTTTTTATTACAGCACTTCCCTTTGTAAATGTTGTAAATAATAAAAAATATATTGCTGTGCAACACCAGCATAGCGACCATGTAAAATATTTTGTTGTTCAGCGGGCGATAATTGCGCGATGGCTTTCTTGATCCAAGTATCAATCGGGGCGGTATCTAAACGATGAAAAGCAAATAACATAATGCAAGCGGCGACTTTGGGACCTACTCCACTAAGCTTTAATAAAGCACTTCGCAATTCCTGATTATTTAGTTGTTGTAGTTGAACAAAATCTATTTGCTTTAATTGTTGAATTGTTTTCACTAAATATGGTGCACGGTAACCACACCCCAAACGCTTAAAATCTGCGACGGTAATTGATTCACATTGGGCTAAGGTCGGGAAAGCATGATAGCCACATGAAGTTGCACTACCATATTCTTCGCAAATTCTGTTAATAGTTTGGGTAAAGCGTTTAATATTATTATTAGCCGAAATAATAAATGACAAAACAATTTCTACAAAATCGGCACACAAAATGCGAATTCCTCCACCACACACCAACGCATTTTGCAATTTTTGTGCGGTTAAAGTTGCTTTAATTGCTTGGTAATCAGTTCCGAAATCAAAATAACGATAAAAATATTGGGCATCATCGCATTCAATTAACATTTGTTCTGTAAACATTTTTATTTCTGCCCAATGATTACGGGACATAACCAACCACCCATTTTCCGTTTGCCAATAACGAAACACTTGACCACTATGCAAAATTGCATAAGGGTCGAACTGACTCATATCATCAATACGAATTATTTGATCATTAATAACTGTTGCAATCATTATTCAGCGTCTTCTTTAATAATTTCAGTGCGTTTTTTGGGGAAAGCTTCATAAAATTCTATTAAATCGTTAATGAACTGACGCGCCGCACTTTGATACCAGAAACCATCTGCATTTCCCCATAAAGACCAAATTTGGTTTTGACAAACAAAATCATCTAAATTAGCAAAATTTAACCAGTTAATTACTTTAAGGAACACCGACATTAACTTTTCATCATGCGCAAAGTACATTTCATTAGGCACATTGTATAGTAAACATTCAATGTAATAACCACGCACATTGTGGATAATATTATCTTCGCGGGCACTAATGGCCGCCAAAGTTTTAACCAGACGCACCATACGCTTGAAAGTGCCCTGCGTCATTGAGTCTTTCAAATCACCATTAACTGTATGTAAGTTTGTAAACATTAAGAAATGTTCTTCAAGTTTTTGGTCATAAACCAATTTCGCACGAATACTACCACCTTCGGGACGGAAAAACTTATATTTGAAACATGGAAAAACATCAATTGAATGTTGCATTTTACCAAATGTTGGGATCAAAATAGTTGTGAGATTTTTACGCACCTTGACTTTCAGAAGTTTTTCAATTTCATCACTTAAAACATCTTTGAAATGTTTTACATCAAAATAATGGTCAAAATCGATAAAAAAGTTATCACGCATTTTCATATCCTGCGGTTGCATGGTCTCATAATCATATTCACGCGTTTTACTTAATTCAACAATTACTTCAATTTTTGATTGAAATCGTGTATTAGTCTTACACGCATAACAGCCCTGTAAATAAATTACAACATCATTGGGGTCAAAATACGGTGCAACCTTGGCCGCGTTAATCACTGCTTGTTTTAAGTTTTTCTTAATAAAATTAAAGTCGGATTGCATTGAAAGTGAAGTTACTTCCGCCGCGGCATTGTTTAAAAATTCTTCAGAAAATCCCAAAATAATTCCCCCGCGATTATGGTAACAAAACAATTAAAAATTGTCTAGCGAGAAAATAGTTTTCAGTAGCGCATTATTAATCGTTGATAAATCAAGTGGGTTTGTTATTCCCACGATATTTTGCAAACCTAATATGTTTTGGTTAGCCGTGTAAATTATCGTAGCAATAAAATCGCTATGTAAGGTTGAATTTAGCGACTGTAACGTTTCTACACCGCTTTTAATTTGATTATATTGCGTGGTAATCTCAATTTGTAAATTACTAATCTCACCGGTTTGTTGCATCGCGGTACATAATTCGACAAGCAAATTATAAACATTCTGCACTGCGTTTAGCACTTGTTGGCATGGCTCAAAAGCTGCAGTATCAACCGCAAATTTTTTACCTTTAATTTGGTAAGGCCTTACTTCCGCTAGCTCTGAGATACTATTTTGCTGTAAAGCATGCCTAGCATCGGATTCGGTGTTATATACTCCCGCCACCCAACTCCAGTGTTCATTTTCTGGTAAAACATATACCCCGTATCCATCATTCGCAGCCGCAATTCCGTCCTTATAAGCGTCCATCTTATTGGCGTAATTAGGTAAAGTGATGAGCCAGACCGACATACTCGGGGTAACCACATCTTTGCTTTTTAATTGCTCGGCAAAACTCTTTACGCGGAAACCACGCATAAACAAAGCTGTTACACTGGCTGCCGTAACCACAATTAAAACGATGAAAATCACTGGCCAAATGTGTCGGCGGCGATGAGTGTAACGATGTCGTAATTTGTAACCTGAATATAAATCGTCGATAACAATGTTTATTCAGTGTAAGTAAAGAAATGCCCTGCAATTTGAATCGTATCGCCATCGGTCAGTCCAATATTTTTCAATTCAGCAATCACGCCATGTTGTACTAGGCGGCGTTGGAAATAACGGTTACTTTCTGTATCGTCCAAAACTACACCACGAATTAAATTGTCAATGAAAGGTCCAGCAACTTGGTATTCGCCATTTCCACCTGTTACAGTAAATTGGTTCTTATCAATTTTTTGTTCCAAAACTGTTTCCACAATTAATGGGGCTGGCTTAGGAATCGTATTCAAAGTTTGCAAGCAAGCATCTAATAATTCTTGTAAGCCAGTATGATTCAAAGCTGAAATTTCATAGACGGGAACCTTACGCCCTAATTTAGTTTTGAACGCTTTAATTTGTTCCGGAGTTGCACTATCGATTTTATTCAAAACTACAATTTGTTTTTTATTTTCCAAGTCAGCATGATACTTTCTTAACTCTTGGTTAATTACTTCATAATCATGGTACGGATCCCGTCCTTCCATTGCAGCAATATCAATCACATGCAACAGCAAACGCGTACGAGCAATATGTTTCAAAAAGTCAATTCCTAAACCAACCCCATCGCTGGCACCTTCAATTAAACCAGGAATATCTGCAAATAATAAATTTTGACCATGCACTTGCGACACACCAATATTTGGATACAAGGTTGTAAATTGATAATTAGCGATTTTCGGACGAGCCCGACTGATAACTGATAGAAGAGTACTTTTTCCCACATTTGGATAGCCGATAATACCAATATCCGCAATACAATTTAATTCTAAGCGGACATGATACGGTTGTGTTTTAACACCCGTTTTAGAAAAATTTGGCGTTTGGCGCGAAGCGGTTGCAAAATGTGTATTACCAAAACCACCCGCACCACCTTTTAATGCCAAGTACTTTTGGTCAATCTTAGTAATATCACAAAGTAACTTACCATCTTCATCCATAATTTTGGTACCTAACGGAACCGGAATTATAATATCGGCACCATCAGCACCGGTTTTATTGCCGCCTTGACCATTGGCACCATCGCCTGCCTTAAATTTCTGATTATAATGGAAATCAACTAAATTATCCAAATTGTTAGTGCCAATAAAAATTACATCACCACCACGACCACCATCGCCACCATTAGGACCGCCAAACATCGTTAAAGTATCACGGTAAAAAGTGGCAGCCCCTGCACCACCTGAACCAGCTTGAATCGTAATATTAACACTATCAACAAACATGCACACATTATAACAAAATTACATACAAAAGTATATGGATTTTAATCGAAAAACTTTGGACCATTTATCCAAGTTGAGCGACGAAGAGTTAACTAATTTACTAGCCGAACAAATACGCATAAAAAAAGCTAATGGTACTTTGGACGAGGTTGAAAAAATGGTTCGTGTCATTAGTCCGTTGTTAAATCATGATCAACGCCAGCGTTTAATCAAAATCATTCAATCAATTCAAAATCAATAATTAAAGGGGTGTTAATGGAAGACGAAACCTTAAACAATGTTTTGAACCTATTGCAAAACACAGCCAACAATAATTCCAATAATACTACTACCAATAATCTCTTTACTAATAACAACAGTGACATACAAACCTTACTAATTAAGTTTTTATTATCGGGCGGACTGAATCAGATTCTAAATTTACGCAACCATGAAAATAAATCTAAACCCGCCCCAGAGCCAGAAAAACCACGCACTATTGACTTAACCAATTATCAACGTTTAGATTGAACTACAATTGCATCATCAACAACATCAATCTCGGCAAAATGAATTTGGTCAGTAATGATATGCTCGGAAATTTTATCTTCAATTTGCGTCTGAATTAAGCGGCGGATTGGTCGCACCCCATAATTTTTTTGGTAACCATGTACCGCTAACCAAGTTACGACCGCATCGGTATAATGCATACTTACATTAACCGCTGCTAAGCGTTTCGATAATTTTTGCATCTGCAACGCCACAATTTTTTCGATATCCGTTTGGGTTAAAGTGTTAAAGACCACTACGCTATCAATACGGTTAATAAATTCGGGACTAAACTTTTTACGCATACCGTCCAAAATATATTTTTCTTCTTCCGCTGGTGTTATATCACGGTCAGTCGGTACTTCACTAACTCCAACATTTGAAGTCATGACAATTAACGCATTACGGAAAGAAACCACTTTGCCATGTGAATCGGTCAAACGACCTTCGTCCAAAATTTGCAGCATTAAATTATAAATATCAGGGTGAGCCTTTTCGATTTCATCAAACAACACTAGACAATAAGGATTGTGGCGTACACGATTACATAAATTTGAACCATCGTCATAGCCAACATAGCCGGGTGGCGCCCCTACTAATTTACTAACACTATGCGCTTCACTAAATTCACTCATATCAAGTTTAATAAAAGCCTTTTCAGTGTCATATAGGATTTGCGACAATTGCTTACAAACTTCGGTTTTACCGACACCGGTACGACCCAAAAAGAAGAACGACCCAATTGGACGGTTAGCGTCATTAATTCCACTACGATTGCGACGCACCGCCTTAGCAACAACACTAATTGCCTTATCTTGACCAACAATTACCGATTGTAAATCTTTTTCTAAATCCATTAAATTCTTTTGGTCGTTAGCATTAATTTTGTTCAATGGAATTTTTGTCATTTCCGACACGACCGTCGCGATATCACTGTCGGTAATTGTAGATAAACTATTTTGTGCTTTAATCCGCGCTTTGGCACAAGCTTTGTCCAGTACATCAATTGCTTTATCTGGTAAATTACGGTCAAAAATATAACGATTAGAAAGCAAAACTGCTGCTTTTAATGCGCTATGATTAATTTGTACTTTATGGTAGTTTTCAAAACTTGGTTTTAAGCCTTCCAAGATTTCCACTGTTTGTTCCAAGGTCGGTGGATATACCATAACTGGATCAAAGCGGCGTTCCAAAGCGGGGTCTTTCTCAATGTATTGACGATATTCATCAATCGTAGTTGCACCGACACAGCGTAAAGAACCACGCGCCAAAGCTGGTTTCAAAATTTCGGCAACGCTCATTTCGCCGTCTTTGTTACCACTGGCAACAATATTATGAATTTCGTCAATAAACAAAATGATGTCGTCACGGTCTTTCAACTCTTGCAGTACTTTATTCAAACGCCCTTCCAATTCGCCACGGTACTTTGAGCCACCTAACAATAATCCCACATCCAATGAATAAATCAATTTATTTTGTAAGTTATCAGGTACTTGTTGATCGACAATACGTTTAGCTAAACCTTCAATGATAGCACTTTTACCGACCCCCGCTTCTCCAATCAAAACAGGATTATTCTTGGTTTTGCGACATAAAATTTCTATCAAATGGTTGGTTTCATCATCACGACCAATAATGCGATCGATTTTACCATGTCGCGCCTTGGCGGTTAAATCTTGACCATATTCTAATAGTACTGGCGATAAATTATTAACAGCCGAACTATTAGAAATCGACTTATGTGCTGTCACACTCGCTCCTGCCGTTATAGTATTGTTTTGTACAGGATTTTTAACAACAAACTGACTTGCAATCTTAGGTTGTACCGTTTTTGGTACACTGATACCTTCGACTGTATTAATAATTTTTTGCAGAATGCGCTGCGATGCCCCTGGATTAATTTTATCGATTACGGCTTTGGTTTGTTTACATTTGGAGCATAATACATATAATAACGATTCACTGTAAATTTCAGGCTGATTAAATAGCATACTCTGTGTTTCCGCCATACTTAAAATTTGATTCACATTTTTATCGGCAAAAAAGGCTGGTGGCGTGGCGGTTAAGCGTTCCGCAGTTACCCCTTCACTATTCAAAAGTGCACAGGCTAAACTGTCGGTTACCAAGCTACAACCATAAAGCAAATGAATCGGCGCGACTTTTTGCGGATTACTGCCTGCCGCTCTTAAAGCAAATTGCCATATCCGTGTTAAGTTACCCGAAATATTAATCATATATTGATTGTAGTATTTTTGCAAAATATTGTATACTGATTTTATGGTCATACCATCTGAACCAATTAAAAAAACTTATTCAACCAAATCACTACCAGACGAAGTTTTGAGTGATTTCAAAATACCACATTTACAATCGAAGATTTGTGGTAACTGTGGTTATGACTTTAATGAGTTTCTGAAAACTGGTTACTTAGGTTGTTCGGATTGTTATCAATATTTCAAAAAAGAATTGGAGCCACATATCAATGAATTTAGATAATCTTGTTATGACAACCCGCATTCGTTTGGCGCGTAATTTAGCACATATACCATTTGCCTGTCATGACCGCAAAATTTTCAAGCGCATTGCTGATAGTATCACCCGCAACCGCCCCGATTTGAATGCTTTTAATATTAACGAACTTCCAATTCGTGATAGTTTATTTGAACAACATTTAATCAGCGCAGATTTTTTACAGCATGCTAAAACTGGTGTGTTAGTTACCAACCATGATAACACGATTAACATAATGATTGGCGAAGAAGACCACCTTCGCATTCAAGCTATTACTAATTGCTATGAACTCGGCCGAACTTACCAAACTGCCAAAACCATTGCCGACCAACTAGAAAAAGATTTTGAAATCGCCAAAGACCCACAATTAGGTTATCTAACCAAATGCCCGACCAACCTTGGAGGCGGTTTGCGTGCTAGCGTGATGATTTATTTACCAGCCTTAACAATCACTAAAAAGATTGCCGATGTATTCCAAGAACTTGACAATCAAAAAATTACCATTCGCGGCGTATACGGCGAAAACAGTGATGCTAGCGGTTGCATTTATCAAATTTCAAACCAAAATTGCATTAACATGTCGGACAACGCTATCATTAACATGATTCATCGCGTTGTTTCACGCCTAGCCACAACCGAATTAAATTTGGAGCACGAGCTTTGGCAAAAATCTCCCGATAAAATTATCGATAAAGTAATGCGTGCTTGGGGTATCCTAACCAATGCCCATCTACTTTCCAGTGATGAAGTTGTTGAACAGCTAGTTTGGATTAAACTCGGCATTGGTTTCAAAATTCTTAACTTTCGTAATAACCGCATTATTGACGATTTATTCTTCATTACTAAACCCAATACAATTATCACAAATTTTCATTTACAGAACGCCACTCAGTTACAACGCGATAAAAAACGCGCCGAAGAAGTACGCGAAAAATTACTAATTTTCCGTATTAAATAGCCATTAAACCACAACTTGGCAAGATTTCGTTTGTTATTTAGAAGACAGATATGTTAATCTAGTTTTATACCCGTTTGCAATGGGTAAATCACAAACAAAGGAATGAATTAAATTGAAAAAAGCAAATCAAAGTGTTCGTAAGGCTGTCATCCTTTGCGCTGGCAAAGGAACCCGCATGATGCCATACACTAAATCACAACCCAAGGAAATGTTACCAGTTCGCACAACCCCGTTGTTGCAATTAATTATTGAACAAGCAATTGAAGCCGGCATTAAAGAATTTTTCATTATTATTAGCGATAGCAAAGAATGTATTGTTAACCACTTCAAAGACATGTACCCCGATATTAAAATTTCCTATGGTAAACAAGTAAAAATGGAAGGTACTGGACCGGCAACCATGATTGCTAAGGATTTTATTGGTAAAGACCCGTTCTTGTTAATTTTCCCTGATGAATTAATGTTAGAACAGAACCCATACAAAGTCTTAATTGACGACTTTAACAAATATCATACGACTGTTTTATCTTCCTATCAAATTCCGTTGGAAGTCGCTTATCGTTATGGCATAATTATTCCTAAAAAAGGTAACGAAATTAAAGGAATTATTGAAAAACCCAAAGATAATCCGCCGTCTAACTTTGCCTCACTCGGCACCTATGTATTAGTTCCAGAAGTATTGAACTATATTCGTGAACATAGTGACGGTGAAGGCGAAATATGTATAGTTGATGCAATTAATAAATTACCCAATTTGCGTCATGTTGAATTAACTGGCAAGCGTTTTGACTTGGGTAACCCATTAGGACTTGCGCAAGCCATGACCTACGCTACATTAAAAGCCAACCCAGAATTCAAAACTTGGTTACAAGATTTAATTAAATAAAGGAGAATCATAAAATGTTAAAATTTGGCACATCTGGTATTCGTGATATTACTAAAAATTTAATCAAAGATCATGTTGCAACCCAAATCGCGGAGGCTTTATCCCAAGCTGGCTGGAAAGAAGTGACTGTCGGTCGTGATGGTCGTACTGGCAGTGATAAATTAATGAATGAATTTATTAAAGCCTTTACTGGCACCGTTCACAATTTAGGCATTACTACCACTCCGGATTTAGCATCACAAAGTGGTTTAGGCGTAATGATTACCGCTTCGCACAACCCAAGTCAATACTGCGGTTTTAAAGTTTATTTAAATCATTTTGAACAAAGCACTTTAGATTTACCACCGGTTCCGGTTTATCATAAATGGGACCTATTACCCAAGGACATTGTGATTGATTGTGCGAATGGTGGTTTAGGTCACAAATTACACAGTCTTGGTTTTACCAATATTATTAATTTTGATGGCGAAATCAATAAAAACTGTGGCGCTACCCACCCCGAATTTTTAACTAAATACTGCCAAGAACACCAACAAGAAATTGGTTTCTCCGTTGACGGTGACGCTGACCGCTTCATGATGTATTTACATGATCATGTTTTAACCAGTGAAGAAGTCAGCGTGATTATTGCAACCTTACTTAACTTACCCAGTATTGTTGTCGACGAAACCGTTAACAGCGGATTAGGCAACACATTTAATTTGGTGCGTAGTAAAGTTGGCGGGCAAAATGTTATCCGCATGATGCAACAATCACATGTTAACTTTGGTGCCGAAAAGAGCGGACATTATTACTTTGATGCCAACATTGGGACTTCGGACGCGCTTGATGCGATTATTTTAATTGCTAATGCTTACCACGAAAAAGGTTTAGCGGGCATACAACAAATTTTAAAAACCTACCATCCTTATTTCCAATTTAACCGTAATGTAAATATTGCTGACTTACCAATTGACTACGAAGTTATTCTTGCAAACTTTACCTTGCCCAAA
>JAFZSF010000036.1 GCA_017619495.1 Clostridia bacterium
ACTTTGCAAACCCCCATTAATTTGGATTACGAAATATTTGCTTGTATCGTCCAACAAAATGAGCAAGAAATGATTTCTTTGGCGAGTGGGGCGATTAACTTAAACCACTTAAAAAGTAAACAAGCCGTCACGGAAATTGATCAGGCCATGAAAAAGATTTGTAGTGTTGATGCACATGGACATGGGGAATGTGAAAAATGCCCTTACCGTGAATACTTCTTCAAACAAGCAGAGTAGTACTATGTCCGCCACCTTTTTTAGCACGGAAAATTGCCAAGTAGAAACCTTTTTGGTTTGCAATTAATTTAATGGTTTTAATGCGAAAATTATGGTTTTCAAATATGGTAATGGCTTTGGCCAGTTGATTGGCTGGGTAGCAAAAATAAATAGTGCCACCATATTTTAGGTTGCGAGTACTGAGCACAGCCAAATCTTCCAATGTTAGAGTGTCATCGTGGCGGGCTTGGCTAATGTTAGCGTTTTTGGCTTTTTTACCCGTTGTAAAATATGGCGGGTTACAAACAATAACATCGGCTGAATTAGCGCTAATTATGGTATGTAATTGGCGTGCATCGGCGTGTAAAGGTTGAAACTGTGTCGTAGTTAATTTATTCTGATTAATGGTTAAATTTTTTTTTAGTTGTTGCACTGCGTCGGCGTTAATGTCCACGCTAATTATTTCGCGGGGGTGGTGGTTAAAGGCAATTAATAATGACAGTACGCCGGTACCGCAACCAACATCAATAACGCGGTCAGTTTTTTTGCAGGTAACAAAATTTGCCAGTGCTACCGCATCACTGGAAAGTTTATAAAGATTGTCAGGTTGTTCAATTAATAATCCTGCGTCGTTCAAATATTCCATCGTTCAAAAATACCACGGGACGCGTTTATTTTCAACCGCTTTGCTAGTTTTATGATTTATCGGCGTGGTACGCTGTGGCAAACGCAATTCAATGGTATTACTCGGGCGTGGATTAGTGCCATTAATGCTTGCCGTAACGGCATAATTACCCATCAAGGCTGGGGTTTTGTCGGTGTAAGTATAGGTTCCAGTTTTGTTGCGAATTACTGATTGTAAAACATTATTTTTATAAACTTCGTAAGTTTGGTGGGGTAAAACATCAAACCAAAGTACGGCATGGTCTTGGTCATTAACACGGCCATCAAGTGTAGTTGGTGTGGTGAGTAAATAGTTTTCGGAAACCATGGTCGGTTGGTAACGGGTTGAAAATAACGCCGTTGTGGTTTCGTATTCTGGGGTAGCAGCATTGGCTAGTTTAATTTTGCCGTTTTTATAATCTAAACTATCTAAGCCAAGAAATTTAACACTCGACGGTTGGGTAAAATGAATTGCGGGATTACTGATACTACTATGGATTTGCTTTGCCGCGTTTGCTAAACGCCCACCGCCGTTAGCACCGTGTGGTAAATCGTCTTCGGGTTTCATACTGGCGTTACCGTGCCAGACAATTAAAACATTTTGTGGAGTATAGGATACTAAGGTTGCGTCGGTGTTAGTGGTACTTTCTGCGCGTTCTGTGGTTCCGGTCTTGGCCGCTATTTCAGTGTTAAGTATGGCCAGTTTACGCGCCGTACCTTTTCGCGCGGTATCAACTAACATGTCGGTCAATAAATAGGCCGTATCGGGGGCAACGGCTTGGGGAGCATAGTTGTATTTGTTGGTTAAATCAAAGTAAACCGTTTGCCCCTTGCGGTCGCGAATGGCTCGTACGAAGCGGGCTGGGGAGTATTTACCTTGGTTAGCAATGGTTTGGTAACCACCAGCAAGTTCTAGAAATGTTGTCCCATCGTTGGTATTACCCAGTGCCATAGATAAATTTTCATCATGTAAATGCAACCCCATTTTATTGGCAATGGTCATTGCGTTGTCGATAGTGGTTGCTTCTAAAATTTTTACCGCAGGAATGTTATAACTGTGCATTAAAGATTCACGAACAGAGACTAAACCATGATATTTTTCATCTGAATTTTTGGGATTAAAATCTGTATCAATTAAAGGGCTATCATCAACCAAACTAGCTGGTTGAATTACACCAAGTTCCAAAGCGGGGGCGTAGACTAGTAATGGCTTCATAGCACTACCGAAGTTACGGCGTGCTGTTAATAAGGTCGGTGTTGAAGCATATAGGGCTTTAACTTGTCCGTTGGGAGTGGATAGCATGGCAAACTTTGCGCCTTCAAGTTGGTAGGCAGAGTGATTCATGGCGTCATATAACAGTTGTTGTTGGCTCGGTTCGTAATAGGTATCAATTTGATAACCATAATTAATAATATCATTTTCACTTAAATTTAAAAGTTGAGCAGCCTCTTTTAACGCCATAGTCTGGTAGTTAGTACCTAGCCATAGATTTTCAGATGTGGTAATCGTCAGTGGTTCGTGCATGGCAGTTTTAAATATTTCGCCGGTGATTAAGCCTTGGTTATGCATTAAATGTAGAATCAAATGTGCGCGTTGAAGAAAATTATCATGATGGGCAACGGGATCATACTTGCTCGGATTTTTTATGATTCCTGCTAGTCCCGCGCCTTCGGCAACCGATAATTCAGCCGGTGTTTTCTGAAAGTAAAATTCGCTGGCATTAGCTATGCCGTAAACATTGTTACCAAAATAAATCGCATTTAAGTACAGTTCAATAATTTGGTCTTTGGAAAAGTTTTGTTCTACCTTTAAAGCTAAGATGGCTTCCCTCAATTTGCGCTTAAAAGTTTTTTCGTTAGTGAGATAAGTGTTTTTCACTAATTGCTGTGTAATGGTACTGGCACCTTCTTTGGAATAACCCGCGGCTAAATCATTGGCGACTGCTTTGGCAATGCGAGGTAAGGATAGTCCGTGGTGGCGGTAAAATGTCCGGTCTTCAACGGCAATAAAAGCATTGATACAGTCCGGGCTAATTTGGTTCAGTGGGCAGTATTGAATACTGTTATGGGCATCAATAGTTTGTTGCTCGCTGTCGTAAAAAGTTGCGGTTTG
>JAFZSF010000037.1 GCA_017619495.1 Clostridia bacterium
GTGTGCCCTGGTGGTGAAGCGTTCGGTATCCAAAACTTCACTATGCCAAATTAACGCGAAGCCCACACTACCGACTGCTAATAAAAGTGCCATGATTACAGCTAAGGATATTAAAATCTTGTGAACAATTTTTATTGGTTTGGACACAGCTTATTTTGTGTTAAACTATGTCATTCTATGAAATTTATAATCAAAAATTATGGTTGCCAAATGAATGTTAATACTGCGCATAAAATTACGCAGCAGTTGTTGGCAGCAGGGCATACCATTGCCGTTACGGACGAAGATGCCGATGTAATTATTTTCAACACATGCTGTGTGCGCAATACCGCTGAACAAAAAATCTTGTCGCATATCGCTTTGGCTAAACAATTAAAACGCAATAAGCCAAATTTGAAGATTGCGGTAATCGGTTGCTTATCGGCTAAACGCAAAATCAGCGGCGTTGATATTTTATTAGGTACCGATAACGCTATGGAAATTCTTGACAGGTTAGGTGTAACTAAGCGTCCATTACCGATGACACAAGATTCAACTGCCTATATTGATATTACCTACGGCTGTGATAACTATTGCAGTTATTGTATTGTGCCGTTTGTGCGCGGTAGATTGCGTATTCGTCCGCGTGCGGAAATATTGGCTGAATTTGCACAAGTCAAGGATACAGCTAAGGATATCTATTTATTAGGGCAAAATGTTAATGAATATCCTCATTTTCCACAACTCCTGGCAGAATTGGCTAGTCAGGATGGTAATTTTAGTCTACATTTCTTATCTGCGCACCCCAAAGACTTTGATATTGAAACGATTAAAGTTATGGCTAAGTATCCTAAAATAGCCCACGATGTTCATTTGCCAATGCAATGTGGTTGTGATAAAATACTTAGGTTAATGAACCGCAAATATACGGTGGCGGACTATCTAAACAAAGTTAAATTACTGCGTGAGTATATTCCGGATATTCATATTACGACCGATATTATCTGTGGTTTTCCCGGAGAAACAGAAGCGGATTTTGAAGAAACTGTGCAAATTGTTAAGCAAATTAAATTTAGTGCAGCATATATCTTCCCGTATAGTAATCGCTCCGGCACGGCAGCCGACAAAATGCCTGATCAAATCCCATTTCAAACACGCAAGGCACGCGCTACTAAATTGGTCGAGATCATGCGTCAAATGTCGTAAAACAAAAAGACAAAAGAAAGGAGTAAAAACTTATGGCCTTATCGCCCGCAATGCAAAAGTATTTAGAATTAAAAGCACAGTATCCAGACTGTATTGTTTTTTATCGCTTGGGTGATTTTTATGAAGTGTTCTTTGATGACGCTAAAACCGTTTCTGCATCAATCGGTTTAACTTTGACGGGTCGTTCTTGTGGCTTGGAAGAAAAAGCACCGATGTGCGGGGTACCATACCATGCCGCGAATTTGTACATTAAAAAATTGGTTGAATTGGGGTATAAAATCGCCATTGCCGAACAATTAGAAGAGCCCAACGGAAAGACTTTAATTAACCGTGATGTAGTACGCATAATTACCAGTGGTACTGTCATTGATGACGCAATGTTAAATGCGGACACTAATAATTTCGTCGCGAGTATATATGAAGAAACCGAGGGAAATGGTGTTGCTGCTGCTTGGGCAGATATTATGACGGGGGAATTTTATGCGGCCGAGTTTGACAGTTATGATAATGCAATTTCTCGTATTCGTCCCAAAGAAGTTATCACCCCAAAACATTTTGCTTATGCTTTTGTGTTCAAGCAAGCCAGCCAAACCATGAAAAAATATTTCAATATCAACACAACGCAAGTTTTTGATATTGCGGATAATTCACCTTTGGTTAATGCCGTTGGCGCATTGTTGGAATATTTGCTGATGACCGCTAAAAATAAGTTGTCCAATATTACTAAAGTAACATTAATGCGTGATGATAACCATATGGTCTTGGATAAGATTGCCCGGGACACTTTGGAAATTGTTGCTTCATATCGTAATAACACCAAGGCAGGAAGTTTGTTGGCGGTAATGGATAAAACACAAACTCCCATGGGGGCGCGTATGTTGGCAGAATGGGTAACTGCGCCACTGAAAAATTTTGACTTAATTTTTAAGCGTCAAGACGCTGTCCAAGCTTTGCTTGATCATTCGGAACAGTGCCAAAATTTGCGTGAAATCTTAAATGACTTTGGCGATTTAGGGCGGTTCGGTGGAAAAATTGCTAACGGTAATGTTAATCCCAAAGATGTCTTAGCTTTCGCTGACAGTTTGCTTTTGGTTAAGCAAGTCAAGAACTTTTTAGCGGACAATTTTCAAACCGAATTGCTTAGCTACTATGGTGGTCAATTAAATTCCTTAGATGAATTGTGTAATTTGTTAATCAAAGCCATTAAAACCGATCCCAACACAATTTTAAGTGAAGGTGGCTATATCAGTGCTGGTTATAATACACAATTAGACGAATTGCGTAATGCTGGTACTTTAAGTAAGGAATGGCTTGTTGCTTTGGAAAAGAATGAGCGTCAAGCAACCGGTGTGGAAAAATTGCGTATCGGTTATAACCGTGTGGCAGGGTATTATTTTGAAATGCCGTTAAATGCTATGCCACAAGTTCCGTACCGCTTTGTGCGTAAAGGTAGTACCTTAAACATGGAGCGTTTTACTACTGACGAATTGCGCGAAATTGAAGGTAAAATTTTAAGTGCGTCCAGTGATGTAATTCGCATGGAACAAACCTTATTTGCCGAACTAATCACTAAAATTCAGCAATACATACCTGTGATTCAACAGGACGCATCAGCTATCGCTAGTATTGATGTGTTAGCTAACTTTGCCTATTTAGCTTTGAAGAATCAATGGGTGCGTCCAGAAATTAACGCTAATGGTGTTTTGCATTTGGAAAGTGCCCGTCACCCTGTATTGGAAAGTGTTTTGTCGGTTAATCAATTTGTGGCGAACGATTGTCAGTTGGATACTGAAAATACAACGATGTTAATTACCGGTCCTAACATGGCAGGGAAGTCAACCTATATGAAGACAGTGGCGTTAAATGTAATTATGGCGCACTGTGGTTCATTCGTGCCATCGACGCGTGCTAAAATCCCGTTAACTGACCGTGTCTTTACGCGTATTGGCGCTAGTGATGATATGATGACTGGTAAATCAACTTTCATGGTGGAAATGAATGAGGTTTCTAACATTGTCCATAATGCTACCAAGGATAGTTTGTTGTTACTTGATGAAATTGGTCGTGGTACGGGAACTAACGACGGTTACGCCTTGGCTAAATCAATTTTGCAATATATTATTGAAAAAATTGGCTGTAAAACTTTGTGTGCTACGCATTTCCATGAACTGATTGAGTTGGGTCGCACTTATACACAAGTTCAAAACTATAAGATTTTAACTACTAATCTTAATGGTCAAATTATATTCTTACATAAGGTCGTGAAAGGTGAAGAGCAAAACAGCTTTGGTGCCGAAGTGGCGCAACTTTCTGGTTTACCTGATGTTATTATACAAAATGCAAAAAAAATCATGCAAGAAAGGGAGGCTCATGAAAATAATTAATATCTTACCACCTGTCATTTATAATCGTTTGGCGGCGGGTGAAGTTGTTGAAAATCCAGCATCAATTGTTAAAGAGTTGTTGGAAAATTCTTTGGATGCACAGGCTAAACAAATTACCGTACAAATTGTCAACGGTGGTATTGACGAGATCGTTGTTACAGACGACGGGGAAGGCGTTGCCGAAAGCGAATTACCTAAAGTATTTATGCCGCATGCGACTAGTAAAATCGCCAGTGCCGAAGATATTGATAATATTACTTCACTCGGTTTTCGTGGTGAAGCGTTAGCGTCGATTGCTTCGGTTGCTAAGGTGTCTTTTACTTCCAAACCAGAAAATCAAGATTATGCGGTTTCAATTAACCAAGACAACGAACAAGAATATACTGGTGGCAACCGTGGTACAACCGTGCGCGTGTCCAACTTGTTTTATAATACACCAGCGCGAAAAAAATTTTTGCGTAATCCGAATATTGAAAAAAGTCATGTTACGCAGATTGTTCATGAAGTGGTTTTTGCGCACCCCGATTTACAATTGCGTTATTATGTAGATAACCGACTGGTACTTGATTACCGTGCACAAGGAGTTGCAACCATAATGCACAATGTTTTTGGTGTTGCGCCAGAACAATTGGTGGCAGTCAAAAATCAAGCTGATGGTATTGCGGTTGAGGGTTATGTTTCCAATGTTAGTATGTCGCGTGTTAACAAGGACCGTCAGGTCGTAATTGTTAATGGTCGTGTGGTTGCAGGTGGTATCATCGCGGCAGTGGTTAATGAAGCCATGAGCCATTATCTCCCGATGCGTGAATATCCAATTTTTGTTTTGCATTTTACGGTTGCGGCTGACCGCATTGATGTAAATGTGCACCCACAAAAGCGCGAGGTACGCTTTGATGATCGTGATGGTATAACGCATTTTGTGCGTCAGTCTATTGTCGATGTAATGGAAGCCTATTATTTAAAACAAGTTTCATCATTAATCAAAAATAATATCGAAACTTCCGAATCAACACTGCCGGTAAGATCTGTATCGATAGTCGACAGTAAAACACAATTAAGTCCTGTTTTTAATCAACCGACTCATAGCATTAGTCATGTTCCTTATGCATCGCAAAATAATTTGCAACAATCAGTTCCGCAAGTGGGACATTCATTTAATCCGGCACAAACTGAGGCGACCACGGTAATGATCAAATCACTCGATATGTTGGCGGATAAAAATGACATGGTTGAGTCGGCCCCTAATATTTTGAATCATCTTGAATTTAATCAGCCTTTATCGGGTACTCAAACTAATGCATTATCGTCGGATACTTTCACAATCTTGGGACAGGTTTTTGAAACATATTTATTAGTTCGTACGGTAGACGCCTTGGTGATTATTGACCAGCATGCTATGGCGGAGCGTATTAACTATGATAAATTTTCTCAGGAGATTGATAATCATGCAGTTCAGTCACAAATGTTGTTGTCGCCTTTGATTATTACGGTAACCCCCAAAGAGATGGCACGCTTTTTGGAGTTAAAACCGTTGTTAGCTGATTTTGGTTTTGATTGTGATGAATTCGGCGAGAATACCATTCGCGTCTTAGCTGTTCCGGCCATTATGGTAAATGTTCCTTTGAAGGATTTTATTGTCGTATTGTTGAACGAAAAACCAGCGGTGAATGAAAATTTGAGTAAACTAATTCAGCACCGTGTCGCGACAACTGCCTGTAAGGCAAGTATTCGGGCTGGGGAAGTTCTTTCCAAAGCTCAAATTGAATTATTATTGAAAAATTATTTTACGACAAAGAATGTGCCATTGTGTCCACATGGACGCCCGATTATGTTGGTTTTTTCGCAAAATAAACTGGAAACAATGTTTGCTAGAAAGTAGTAAACATGATAAACTAATTTTTATGGATACAGTTGAGGGAATTGCTCCGATACCAGAAACTATTTTCACTAATCAGGGGCGGGGAACTATTAATGCTTACAAACGCAAATTTGCTAAAACTTGGAAGAAAAATCCACCAACCAAACCGAAACGCTTTAAACCGAATCTGGAAACTGGATTGACGGCAGTTCAAGTTAAAAGCCGGATTGATGACTGTTTGGTTAACTATGTTAAACGCGGAACTACCAAGTCGGTCGGCGCCATTTTAATTACCAATATCTTCACTTTTTATAACCTTTTGGCTTTAATCATCGGTGCGATTTTAATTTATACTATGTTGTTTCTACAACCTAAAATTCCTGCTACATATTTTAATGACCCTAGTTATAAACTGAATCCTATTCGTCCCACCAGCTTGCTCTTTTTGGTAATTTTTGGAATCAATATGGCCATCGGTATTATTCAAGAATTACGCGCTAAGTTTACGATTGAGAAATTAACATTGGTAGCGTCTTCACGGGTAATTGCTTTGCGCGAAGGACAAAAGCAAGTGATTTATCCTGCGGATTTAGTCTTGGACGATATCGTGGTTTTATCGATGGGGGGACAAATTCAGTCCGACGGTGTTTTGTTAGAAGGTGTGATTGAAGTTAACGAAAGTTTGTTAACGGGGGAATCTGTTCCAGTGCAAAAGCAACCCGGTGACCGTTTGCTAGCGGGGTCATTTGTAGTTAGTGGTACGGGTAAATACCATGTTGATAAAATTGGTAAAGATAATTATATCCAAAGTATTGCTAATACGGCGGGTCGCTATGTTGCACCGCGTTCTGAGTTATTTAAATCCTTAAAATCAATTATTAAAGTAATCGGTGTTTTTATTGCAATTCTAACCATGGCTTTGATAACTATGCAAGTTATTACAATTGAAGAATTAGCACCTTATAATGTATTGAAAATTATATCGCAAACCAGTGGTGCCATTTTAGGTATGATTCCAGCAGGTATGTTTCTGCTATCATCAATGGCGTTAATGGTTGGTGTTGTCAACTTAGGAAAGGAAAACACTTGGGTGCGTGAACTTTATTGCATTGAGATGTTGGCGCGTGTCAATACGCTTTGTTTGGATAAAACGGGTACTATTACCGACGGAACCATGAAAGTTATTGATGTTGTTGCGATAAAAAACAATGGCAAAAAGATGGATTTCAAACGCGTAATGTCGTCCATGCTTTATGCTTTGGAAGATAATAATCAAACCTCGCTAGCTCTGAAAGATTATTTCGGTCAGGAATGTACCTATAAAGTGCGCAAAATTTTACCATTTTCGTCAGCGCGTAAAATGTCAGCCGTAACTTTTGGGTCGGGGCTAGGTACCTTTGTAATGGGCGCACCAGAGTTTATATTTAATGATATGAGTGTAAAATTAAATACTGTCATTACTAAATTCACCAGTCAAGGTTACCGTGTTTTGGGCGTTGGTCGCTGTGCCAGCGAAATCAAAGATGAAAGTTTGCCAAGTGCGGTTTCACCCGTGGCCTTAATTACTTTACAAGATAATATTCGTCGCGAAGCCCCACAAACCATTAAATGGTTTGCTGATAACGGGGTTGATATTCGCATTATTTCGGGTGATAATCCGATTACTGTGAGTGAAGTTGCGCGCCGTGCTGGGGTGGTTGGTTCAGAGAAATACATTTCCTTGTATGGTTTGTCGAATAACGAAGTCCGTACAGCCGCGAAGGAATATACCATCTTTGGTCGTGTTACGCCGGAACAAAAATTGTTGTTAATTAAGGAATTCAAGAATAATGGTCGTATGGTCGCGATGACTGGTGATGGAGTTAATGATATTTTGGCTTTGCGTGAAGCTGATTGTTCAATTGCTATGGCATCTGGCAGTGAGGCTGCGCGTAATGTTTCGCAATTAGTTTTATTGGATAGTAATTTTTCCAGTATGCCGAAAGTCGTTTTGGAAGGTCGACGCGTGGTAAATAATGTTCAAAAATCCTCGTCATTGTTTTTGTTTAAGACCTTGTTGACCATTATGTTGACGATTGTTTGCGTTTTCTTTAATGAAGGTTTGTACTTTTTTGATACAACAAACTTGTTAATCTTGGAAAGTATGGTGATTGGTATTCCAGGCTTTATGTTAGCACTTGAACGGAACAGTCAACAGATCAAAGGAAAGTTTATGTTTAACATCATTAAAGCATCACTTTCCGCCGCTATTGTGGCTGTGTTGTTTGTAATCAGTTTGTTGATTTTCCGCTTCTTTGATCTTTTGGATTTACAGAATGCTGATATTTTCCGTACGATGACTATCTATGCTGTATTGACGACTGGTTTCGCTATGTTATACCGCATGATTCGTCCAGTTAATGTTTTCCGCGGAATTATGTTTGTCGTAATGGTGGTTTTATCTTTGTTCTTAATTGGTTATTTTCCTGACATGTTCGGCATGGTTAAGTTGACTAACGAGGTCCACTATTTAATGGTTATGTTAATGGCATTTATGGGATATGCTTTAACTGCTTTATTTGATGGATTACTATCACAGATTAAATTGACAACTGGTAAAAATTCGTAAAACTGTTTTACAAAATCGTAAATAATTATTACAATAAACTATATGAGTTATGAATTAGAAACAGCTGTTGAATTAAAGACAACTAAACAAGTAGAAGATGTCTTTGGTGATCCACCGGTGGTCAATATTAAAGTAGTAGGCGTTGGTGGTGGTGGCTGTAACAGTGTTAATCGCATGTTAGAAGATGGTGTTAATTTACCCGGAGTGGAATTTATTGCCATTAACACTGATAAGAATGCTCTGTCAGCCAATTTAGCACCGCAAAAATTGTGTATTGGTCAAAAAACAACTCATGGTTTTGGAGCTGGTACTCGTCCAGAAGTCGGACAAAAAGCTGCCGAAGAAAGTGCTGACGAAATTCGTGCTGCGATTGACGGTGCTGATTTGTTGTTTATTACCGCTGGTATGGGCGGTGGTACTGGTACTGGTGCTGCGCCTGTGGTAGCAATGATTGCAAAAGAAATGGGAATCTTGACTGTGGCAGTAGTTACCAAACCATTTAATTTTGAAGGTAATCACCGCATGTTAAACGCGGAAATTGGTATTGAAAATTTGGCTAAATTTGTTGATGCTTATGTTGTTGTTCCTAACCAAAAATTGGTTGAACACTCTTCGATTAAAACCAGTTTCCTAGATGCTTTCAAAATGGCTGATGAAGCATTGCGTCAAGCTGTAATCGGATTGTCCGAAGGTATCGTTAATCCAATCTTGGTTAATGTTGATTTCGCTGATGTTAAGGTTGTTTTAGGCGATGCTGGTTTAGCCCATATGGGCGTCGGTCGCGCACAAGGTCAAAATCGTGTCTTGGAAGCCATTAAACAAGCAGTTGCCAGTCCGTTGATTGAAACTAGTATCAGTGGTGCAACGCGTATGATTATGTGCATTAAGGGTGATAAATCGTTACCTTTGGCAGAAGTTTCTAGTTATGTTACGATGGCACATAATTTGGTACATGAAAATTGCAATATCAAGTGGAGTGTTGATGTTAATGATAAATACGGTGATACAGTTGAGGTTTTGATTATCGCTTCTGGATTTACTCCGAATCAACAGAAAGCGCGTGAGGAAATTAGTAATATGCAAGAAATGCCACAACCACAACCAAACAACCCAGAACCGACCGCGGACAGTAAACCAAATGGTAAACCAAAATTCTTTGAGTTTTTCAAGAACTTTAAAAAGTAATCGTTGACTTTATTAAGTTGGTCTTGTTATAATAAACGCATTATCGCTGTGTTTGGATTGAAATATTCTTACTCGGCTTTAATTTAAAAGGAGATTGTCACAGAAAATGACACAAAACGAAATTAAAGAAATCGTTAAAAAATTCGGCAAAAAGGAAGGGGATACTGGTAGTCCCGAAGTTCAAATCGCTTTATTGTCCAAACGCATTATTGAATTAACCGAACACTTGAAAGTTCATAAACAAGATAAGCACAGTCGTCGTGGTTTGACTTTGATGCTGGGTAAGCGTAAACGCTTATTAGATTATTTGGAAAAAAACAATTTGGAAGCCTTCCGTGAATTAAAAAAACAATTAGGTTTGCGTTAATTGATAAATTGACGAAAAACAAAGTTAATCTGTTTAGTGTAATAATAACATTATAAAGAACAATAATCCCGATACTCACGGTTGTGTCGGGATTTTTTATTAAATTTTGCTACGGGTCTTGAAATCAGATGATGAAATATTTTATAATAATTCATGTTTCAAAAGGTTCGTAGAAAATTATCGAGGATCTCCGGGAACATATCTTTCTTTTCCGAAAATGTTTGCCAAATGATTAAGAATATTAAACAAGTACCTACTGCATCACAAAAACTTAAACAATTCCGCAGTGATTGTTTTGATATTCGCATTATGCACTGTTTAATGAACGGCTATCGGACATGCCAGATTACAGCATACGACGACGAGTTTGTGCAAAATTTAAAGCAGTATCATATTTTAGGAACAACCGTTTTCGCCATTATTAATGACTTCAAACCTGATGAGGACTGTAATGAAGTTGGTCATTGTCTGGAAAGAAGTTTTTTGATGTTCTTGTGTAATCATGATTCCGTGTGGGTTTACGGGAATAACCAGAATTTAGCGATCAAACATGGTAAACAAAATTCCACTCACGCATGGGTTGAGGTAGGGAATTTCGTTTATGATCCAACGACTATTCAACGCTATCCTAAGAAACTTTATTATAATATGTTAAAAATCAACCATGTTAAAAAATTGACATATGGAAATTATCAACAAAATGGTGTTGATGAAAATCTGATTACAATGTTGAAAAAGTACATTAGAACAATCAAACCCTGCATCGAAAAACGAATAAAAAAACAAAAAAACAACAACGAAATTTCATTTGACTATTGACTTTTGATTATGATATGATATAATCATAATTGAAAAAAAGAAGAAATAACCATTTCTCACCTTACTTGCCAATTATCTGTGCGGGAAGGTCGAACAAAAAATTACCCCCAAAATTTTTTGTGGAATGTATTAAGAAGTGGTTATTACCCCTTCTTTTTTCATTATAAGGAGGTAATTTAACATTTTTAAGGAATTAAAGATTAACAGCGAAATTTCTTGTCCGGAGTTAAGGGTCATTGGGGTGAACAACGAAATGATTGGTATCATCACTTTGGCACAGGCATTGAAATTGGCCGATGAAGCAGGTATGGATTTGGTTTTAATTACTGAAACATCAAAACCACCGGTTGCAAAAATTATCGACTATTCGAAGTTCCGTTACGAACAAATTAAAAAAGAAAAAACGCAACGCAAAGAACAACGCAAGAATATGGTTGATATTAAAGAGGTTCAATTATCGATTGGCATTCAAGAAAACGAAATCGCATTCAAACTGAATAAGGCCCGTGAATGTATTATGGACGGCGATAAGGTGAAAGTTTGTATCAACCGACTTCGTGGTAGAAAAACACAATTAGCTGACAAGGGTGTTGCTGTAGTGTCACAATTTGCTGAAAGAATGTTAGACATTGCCGATATCGAAACACCAGTTGCAAAATCTGGTGTCCCCGGTCGCAACATTAACATTATGGTAATGTTAGCGCCAAAGAAAAAGAAATAAAGGAGAGAATGATTATGCCCAAGATGAAAACTCATAGCGGTGCAAAAAAAAGATTTAATGCGCGTAAAAATGACATTAAACGCACTATGAAAAACAAAAATCACATCTTAAACAAAAAAACTCGCGAACGCAAACGCAAATTGCGTCACGGTGCTACCGTTGATAGCGCGAACGAAAAAACGATTAGGAGGTTAATTCAAAAATGAGAATTAAACGCAGTGTTAACGCATTAAAAAAGCGTCGTAAAACCTTAAAATTGGCGAAAGGTTATCGCGGAACTAAATCGACTTTGTATCGTGTAGCCCGTGAACAAGTGATGAAATCTGGTCAATATGCTTATGTTGGTCGTCGTTTGAAAAAACGCGATTTCCGTAAATTATGGATTGCGCGTATCAATGCTGCCGCACGCCAAAATGATATTACATACAGTCGTTTGATGGACGGCTTGAAAAAAGCCAATGTAAACATCAACCGTAAAATGTTGTCGGAAATGGCTATTAATGATACTGCGGCCTTTACCGCATTGGTGGATATCGCCAAGAAAAATTTGGCATAATGATGGAAATTACTCCCAAGATTTTAAGAAAGCTTCTGACAAAAAAATATCGTCAGGAGTTTTCTTTGTGTATTTTAGAGGGCGAAAAAATCATTGCAGACCACCAAGACCTTGTGGTTAAAATTTTCTCTGAAGATAGCTTAAAAAATTTAGAAAATTATCACGGGCGTGTAGCGGTGGCACGCATTCCTGAACCAACTACGCCGACTACGCCTTTCTTGGTACTTGATCGTATTCAGGACCCCGGTAATATGGGTACGCTTCTAAGGACGGCGCTGGCTTTTGGTTTTAAGACTGTTTATACGATTGATTGTGTTGACCCATATTCACCGAAAGTGATTCGTGCTAGTAGTGGTATGGCTTTGCGTGTCAATATTATTGATACTGATTATGCACATTTACCCACGGACACAACTTATTATTTGGCTGATTTGCATGGCGATAAACCAAAACCAATTATAGGTAAAAATTTTGGCATTGTGCTTGGTAACGAAGGACAAGGCGTCAATCCGATTTTCTACCAAAAACCACATCAGGTTATGACAATTCCAATGGAGCCCGGTTGTGAATCTTTGAATGTAGCAGTTGCAGGCGCGATAATCATGTGTTATACTCATTTTTATGAGTGGACATAATAAATGGAGTAAGATTCATCGCAAGAAAGGAATTGCAGACGCCGAGCGTAGCAATGTATATACCAAATTAGGTAAAGAAATCATTGTTGCAGTCAAAATGGGCGGTAGCGGTGATCCAGAACATAACAGTAAATTAAAGGAAGTTATTGCCAAAGCAAAGAGTAATAACATGCCTAATGATAATATTAAACGCGCAATTGCGAAAGGCTTAGGTGATGGCGATGCTAGTAACTATGATGCTATGATTTATGAAGGTTATGGACCGGCTGGAATTGCGGTGATTGTAGAAGCGTTAACCAATAATAAAAACCGTACGGCGGGCGATGTGCGTTCGTACTTTGATAAATCTGGTGGTGCTTTGGGCGTTTCTGGTTCAGTTTCGTTTTTGTTTAATCGTTTGGGTGTAATTAATGTAGCGAACCAGACCGAAGATCATTTGTTGGAAGTCTTGATTGAAAGCCCGATTGAAGATATGACAACCGAAGATGGAATTGTTACCATTACGGTTAAACCGGAAAATTTCAATTTAGTATTAGATGTTTTAGAACAAAATCAAATTAAAACGGAAAGTGCGGAAGTCGCTTGGGTACCGCTTTCGACAGTTGCTGTCCCAGAAGATAAAGCAGCCGCTTTCGAAAGATTGATTGATAACTTAGAAAGTAGTGACGATGTGCAAGCGGTTTATCATAATGCCGAATAAAGTCATCATGGGAATTGACCCCGGCTTTGGAATCATGGGCTGGGGAGTCATTAAATTAACTGGCGAAGAAATTACTTTGATTGATTACGGGGCAATCGAAACCGATAAAGAACAAGAATTCGGTCGCCGTTTGTGTCAGATTAATGAAGATTTAGCACGCCTTTTTAATGAATATAAACCTGATGAAATTGCTATTGAGGAATTGTTTTTTGCGGCTAATGTTACCACGGGCTTAAAAGTTGCGGCGGCGCGGGGTATTGCTCTAATGCGTGCTACCTATTATCATGGTCAAGTTTTTAATTATAAACCTAATCAGATTAAGATTGCAATTACAGGTGGTTGCAAGGCAAAGAAAAAAGACATGCAAGCTGCTGTCGGTCGTATTTTGAACCAAGAACAAAAAATTAAACCAGATGACGCCGCTGACGCTTTGGCGGTCGCTTTGACGCACGCGTTTACTCTATGCGGAGGTCTTTCCCGTTAAAGATTAAGATTGCTGTTTTTGTTTTGTCGTAGATGCGACCTAATATACGGTCGTCGTAGCGTGTTGAAACTTGGTCTTTGGTTAAATTAGTTGTGATTATAAATGGTTTCTGATTGCTGTATCTTTCATTAATTACGGTGTGTAGTAATTCGTCACTGTTCTTGATAGTAGGCTCAGCACCAAGGTCGTCAATAATCAATAAATCACTATTAAAGAAATCCGACGGCACATCAACATCTTGTCCAAATAAATAATCCTTCATGCGTTTAACTAAATTAAAAGTACTGGTCAGGTGAACTTTGAAACCTTTCTGAGTTAATTCGTGTTGAATTAAAGCAGCACAGTAGGTTTTACCTGTACCGGTCGGTCCGGTAATAACCAAATTCTTAAACTTATTGTTCGGAAACTTGCTTAAATATAGGTCAATCTTTTGCGTTGTCTTTGGGTCGATTTTTTGATAAACCGTACGGTCGAAAGATTTAAATGGGGCAGCAGGTTGCAAACTGTCGATATAATCTGTTAGCTGTTGGTCACGCAACATTTTAAGCTTTTGGTATTCAGCTTTGTTAATATTCGGATTTTTCTTGCCTAATTCAAAAGCCATGACACGTACTTTATCGTCAAGTTCACGGAATTTTTTACTCTTACGGGCTTGAATAATTAAATCATAGCGGTCAAAATTCGCTAACATCGGTTTCCTCCTGTTTTAATACTTCTGCCGAATAACTGTGGCGGATAAATTCTTTGGTATTGGGCTTGTTCTTACGAATCTGTTTAATTAAATCTGTTAAAGCGTTTTTGTCTTGTTGGTCAACGGCAAATTTCGCAGAGACAGCTGCGTGGGTGGTTAACCCTTCGTAAGCTAAATTCTTAGCAACAGTTAAAATATAGGCATAGCCGACCGTGAAACCTTTAACAAGTACACAATTTTTAATTACCAGCAATAAAGCTTCGGGTTCAAAGTGCATACTTTCCATAAAAGCATAGTATTCATGAAATTCGGTAGTAGTAATCATACGACCATCTAAAATTGATTGTGCCTTAGTATTAAATTCGTCGTACTTACCCTTAGGTAACTCACGGACTTTGGCGGAATTGCGTTTGATTGGCAAATATTTAACTTCCAGGGGAACCGTGTCTAAAATTTGTACTAGGTTTTGTTTTTCCCAGTATTCAAAAGCATCTTTAATATTAGCAACGCTAATGCCTAATTTAGTGCTCATCATTTCAATGGTGTTATCGGCGCTGGTGGCATTTTGGCACAAATAAAGCCCATACAAATAAACACGGACACAATCGCCATTGGCGTATGGCAGATGTTCTTCCATGAAAACATTGGAAATATTCGTATATCCTGTGGCCATGTATCCACGCGAAAACGAAACTAAACCCATATGGGTAGTATATCATTGAATAGGGAGCAGTGGCAAGCGTAATACATTTTTTATTAAGCCTTGTCGGGCTAATTCGGCTTTAATCGGAATTGGATTTACAACCCGGAATAAAGCATGATAACCTGACAATTCTTTTTGAAAAAGTTGTAATGCACTTTGTGTTTTACCTTCATTGTATAATTGCCAAATTTTTTTTGCGGGGGCGACGGTAAGGTTAGATGCTACAGAAATTATCCCGCGACAACCTACCGCGTAGCAGGGCAATGCCAAAGTGTCATCACCACTATAAACCGCTGTGTGTGGGCAGAGTTGTACCACTTGGGTAATTTGGTGCAAATCTCCACTGGCTTCTTTAATACCGGCAACGAAAGGTAGTTGCGCAATTTTCGCCATGTTGTCAGGGGTAATGTTTACGCCAGTACGCGAGGGAATGTTATAAACAATTGTCGGCAATTTAACGGCATTGGTTATGGCTTGATAGTACGCTAAAATACCGGCGGGCGTTCCTTTATTATAATATGGTGCGGTTACCATAATACCCACCTTTCCATTATATTGTTTAGTAGCGTGTGCAACATATTGTCCAAGGTTAATAATATTAGCTGGATCATTACCACCAATCCCAAAAATTAACGGAATTTGTCCATTAACTATTTGCAATGCACAATCAATTATGGCTTGGCGTTCGGCTAATGTTAAAGTTGAAATTTCGCCGGTGGTTCCTAAAACTACCAGTGCGTCAGCCTGCATCTTGATTTGTCGTTTGATTAATCGGCGTAAGGCGGAAAAATCGACTTGTTGCTTAGTGTTGAACGGTGTCACTAACGCGGTAGCAACCCCCGTAAAAATTGGTTCCATACTTTGGTATATGTGTTTGCCGAGAATTTTGGCAATAAAATACTTTGTAGCCATGCAAAATTTGTGGTATAATCAATCTTATATGAATAAAACACGGGCGATTATTAAGTATTGTGTGATTTGCGTTATTGTTGCTCTCGCTGTGACACTGTGTTTCGTCGAATTTACATTCCCGTTTACCAATGTTAAATATGTTGGTTGCTATCAAGCTATTAAAAACAAAATGGGTATCGATTTGAATGGTGGTGTATTGGCGGTGTACACAGTTTCACCATCAGAAAATAGTACCAACTTAGAGGACGAAGTTAATGCTACAATTAACCGCATTAAAAATACTTTATCTAAACAAGGTTACTTGGAATCAACGGTAACCAGACAAGGTACTAACCCTAATTATAAAATTCGTATCGAAGTTCCGGGTATGAGTAATACCGAAGATATTATGGACGCCATTGGTACGCCCGCCAATATCGAATTTTTGGAACCGAACGCTGATCAGAGCAGTGCGCAGAATTACGATGAAACAAAAGTGTTTTTAACAGGTGAAGGGCTTGCTGGGGTCAAAGTTGTTTCAGACCCCGAAGATGCTGCTAAATATGCGATTCAGTTAAGTTTTACCGATGAAGGAAAGACTAAATTCCGCGAAAAAGTTAAAACCGCGAATGGTCAATATATGGCGATTTTCTCCAATAAAACTTTAATTAGCGCCCCAAAAATTTCGGAAGATAACGCCAGCACTTTAGGTTCTGACGGTAAAGTATTAATTACTGGGCAATACGATAAAGACGGTGCTGAATCATTTGCCTTGCAAATTGAATCAGGTATGTACACAGTCGGTTTGGATATTAGCCAGATGAGTTATATTCCGGCGACTTTGGGTGAAGGTGCCATTAAGGCTGGTTTAATTGCTTTGGCGGTTGGTTTGTTAATTATATTTATTCTAATGATGGTTGTATACCGTGACTTTGGTTTGATTGCTAATTTATCGTTAATTATTTATACGGTAATATTTGTTTTCTTCTTGGCAATTATCGATTCAATTCAATTAACTTTACCAGGTATTGCAGGTATTATTTTGTCGATAGGTATGGCCGTCGATGCGTATATCTTAATTTTTGAACAAATTAAAGAAGAATATCGTTCTGGCAAACGCTTTGCAGCAGCAACTCATGCTGGCTTTAATAAGTCAATTATTACCATCTTAGATGCTAATGTTACCACTATTATTGTTAGTTTGATTTTGTACCTTTTGAGTTCTGGTTCAATTCGTGGTTTTGCGATTACCTTGGCTCTGGGTGTTGGCATTTCTATGTTTGTTGGGTTATTGATTACGCGGGCTTTGGCTAAATTGTATCTGTACATTAATCCGGATAACGCTAAGCGTGCCAATATTAAATTCAAACCTACTGATGAAGTAGTAGTTGAGAATAAGTCAGTTATTCCACAAAAACGCAAATTGAACATGGGTGGTGCTAAATGAAATTAGGAGAAAAATTAAGAAACACGAAATTTAATTTTGTTCGCAATGGTCGTTGGTTTTTTATTGCACCGGCGGTTATTCTGCTGGTTGGTATCATTATATTGGCGGTCTTAGGCTTTAACCTCGGCCTGGAATTTACTGGTGGTACAATCGTTAGCGTTAGTGCTGATGGAGAACATGTTAAAGCTCAAATTACCGAAAAAATGAATAGCTATGATATTAAATACACGATTACCGAAGAACAAAACACTAGTGGCGGTACTAACTATTCCATTAAATTTAACGCAACTGATAAAACCGAGGATATTATTAAAGATTTGCACGAATATTTTAACACCGAGGATTGGAACTCCGCTGAAAGTATTCAAGCCAGCACAACCAATGAAACTATTATGGGGGTCTTTTGGTCGATTTTGGCGGCTTTGGCGGGTTTAATCGTTTATATGTTAATCCGGTTTAAATTTACCGCTGGTATTGCGACTGTGCTTGCGTTAGCACATGATGTTTTAATGATATGTGCTTTGATGGCGATTTTCCGTATTGAAATCAACGCTTCGTTTATTGCGGCAATTTTAACTGTTATGGCTTACTCAATCAACAACAGTTTGGTTGTTTTTGACCGCGTGCGTAGTTTGGAAAAGAATAATATAAACAATGACACCTTGGAACAAATTGTCAACTGTTCGATTACGCGCACATTGGGACGCAGTATTTTGACGGTTGGTACGACATTGGCAACCTTGTTAGTTTTAACTGTAATTAGTATTGCCATGCAATTATCGTCATTGATTCAATTTGCATTGCCGATTATTTTCGGTTTATTTGCGGGTACTTATTCATCTTTATTCTTGATTGGTCCGATGTATAAACAATTTGAAACTGCACGCCTTTATACTAAACAGCGCAAAACAGCCAAATCTAATTAATATAAATTGGTGTGCCGTCTTTATGGGAAATTTTAAGTGCTTTAATTGAGTTTATCCCACAAGTTTTTCTGCTGTATTTTATCCTGACCGTTTTGGAAAAAAGCGGACTTTTGGGACAAATTGCGCGCGGTTTGCATTTACCTATGGGTCATGTTTTACCAGTATGTCTAAGTTTTAATTGTACAACTATGGCTGTTTGTGCAGCACGCGAAAATCCACAACGCAACCGCTTAGTACATTTTTTGTCTTTGATGCCATGTACTGCGCAATTGCCAATGCTGACATTTTTATTGTTATCCGTGCTACGATTCTCGTTTTGGAGCATTATAGTAGTGTACTTAACTTGTGTAATTATTGGCATGCTGGTACTCATGTTTGTCCCCAAAATTCCGACTACTCAAAAACTTGACCCAGTATCTAGTTTGAATTTTCCCCATCTCGGAATATGTTTAGTGGATACTTTACGCCAAACGCTAATTTTTGCCAAAAAAATTTTGCTTGCCTTTGCTGTAAGCGCAGTAGTAATTGTTTTTTTAGCGCGATTTTCATTTGAATTCAAATTCGTTACTGATGCTAAACAATCAATTCTGTTTGCAATTTGTGGAGTTTTTGCCCCTATTTTTGCACCCATCGGATTAAATCAACCGGTATTAATTTGTGCCTTATGTTTTGGTTTAATTGCAAAAGAATCCGCTGTTTCGGTATTAATGTTTTTCCCTGATGTGGTGAAAACTTTAACTATGCCAGTGGTTTTATCCTTGGTGACATTTTTTGTTTTTTATCCAAAGTGTTTAGCGGCACAAACAGCTATTAAACAACATTGTGGACGAAAAAAGGGGATAAAAATTTTTGTTATTAATTTGTTGCTTGCTTATAGTTTAAGTTTTGTTGTATATACTGTATGTGGAATCTTTATCTGATTATGATTATGATTTGCCGGAAAGCATGATTGCTTCGGCGCCGATGGAACCGCGCGATGCCTGTAAAATGTTAATTTATAACCGTGCAACTGAACAAACTCAAGTTGCCCAATTCAAAGATATTTTGGCACAATTAAAGCGCGGTGATGTAGTTGTTATTAACGAAACACGAGTGATTCCGGCGCGTTTAATGGGAAAGAAAACAACTGGTGCGGCAATCGAAATTCTGTTGTTGAAAAAAGTTGATTTAACTAATTATGAAGTTTTGGTAAAACCATTACGCCGTTTGAAAGTCGGTGATATAGTTGATGTGGCTGGCAAGTTGCAAGCCACTTTGCTTAGTAAGAATTCCGCTGACGGAACTGCCGTTATGCGTCTGGATTGCGTTGGTGGTGCACAAAATTTGGAAGCCGTAATTGATGAGGTCGGCGAAATTCCATTACCTCATTATATCCAAAACGGACATGCAACCAAAGAAAACTATAATACTGTTTATGCCAAGGTTGAAGGAAGTGCGGCTGCACCAACCGCAGGACTGCATTGGACGAAAGATTTAATGGCAGCCGCTAAGGCCAAAGGAGTAATATTTGCGCCAGTGGTTTTAGATGTCGGTTTAGGAACTTTCCGTCCGGTTAAGGTCGACGATATTACTAAACATGTGATGCATACAGAACGCTATCAAATTTCGGAAACAACCGCCAAAATTGTTAATGACGCTTTACACGAGGGGCGTAGAATTATTGCCACAGGTACCACCAGTTTGCGTACCTTGGAGGGGTGTTTTGCTAAATATGGGGCAATTAAAGCTGTTACTGATATGACTGATATTTTTATTTATCCGCCATACCAATTTAAGGTTATTTCAGCACTGATAACTAATTTCCATTTACCAAAGTCAACATTGTTAATGTTAGTTGCGGCTTTTATTGGTCGCGAAAAAGTATTAGAACTTTACGAAATGGCCAAAGTCAATCAATTTCGTTTCTATTCGTTTGGTGATTGTATGTTTTTGCAGTAAAATGTTTTTATGGATGCAAAGGAAGAATTCATTTCAATTTATAAAAAAAATATCCAGCGCGATGGGGCGGATAAATTATTAGTGTGGTTAGAAACTACGGACTTTTTCACCTGTCCGGCTTCGACCAAGTTTCACAGTAACTTTGAAGGTGGCTTAGTGGAACATTCGGTTAAGGTTTATCAGCGCTTGAAAAAACTTGTGGCTGCGGAACAGATGCAAGTTAGTGAGGAAACGATTGCGGTTATCGCGCTTTTGCATGACATATGTAAAGCGAATACCTATAAAGTCGATTTTCGTAATGTTAAGCGTGACGGCGAATGGGTTAAGGAGCCTTATTATACTGTTGATGACCAGTTGCCATATGGACATGGTGAAAAATCAGTTTACATTATTTCCGGTTTTATGAAGTTAACCCGCGAAGAAGCGATGGCCATTAATTGGCACATGGGACCATATGATACCCGTGTTATGGGGGGCAGTTTTGCGCTTTCCGATGCTTTTAAAAAATTCCCGCTTAGCTTATTAACTTTTCTAGCGGATATTGGTAGTTCATACTTAGACGAAACTATTAAAAAATAATTATAACTTGACCATATCCGCGGCTTTAATACGGATATCATCACTAATGGCAGCATAATGCTTTTTAGTGGTATTGATATCCTTATGCCCTAAAACATCAGCCACAACATAGATGTCGTTTGTCGCTTTGTAAAGATTAGTACCGTAAGTAGAGCGCAACTTGTGCGGGCTAATCTTTTTTAATGGGGCAGCAATTCGGGCGTATTTTTTAACAATGTTTTCAACTGCGCGTACCGACAAACGATGGCCACACTTGGTAAATAAAGGTGTAGTCGGTTTCCATTCGCCAGTGCTAAAATAAATGGTAAATTTATCGTGTAATTGCTGTCCCATGTGTAAGATGGTTTGCTTGCCACCTTTACGGGTCACTAAGAAAGTTTTGTTGACCAAGTCAATGTCTTGATAATCTAAACCGACCAGTTCACTGACGCGGATGCCCGATAACAAAAATAAAGATATCATCATTTCGTCGCGCGGTTTTTTTGCAGCAGCGGAAATCATTTTTTCGACTTCATCGTCAGACAAACGAATGATACTTTTTTCATGAACTTTGGGTAAATCAATCTTGGTCATAATGTTAGCCTGTAGATCACCGCGACGGTAAAAATATTTAAAGAATGAACGCAGTGCCGCCATTTTACGCATTTTTCCGCGTTCGCCATTCAAGTGGTCGTTATTGCCTTTTTTATAGTGGGTTAAAAAGGACATGTAAAGTTCTAAATCGTCAATCGTAATTTTGTTTAAATCCGTCTTTTCTAAGTCGCTAATTTGGCGATTTTGGAATTGTTCAGTTTCTGTAATTAAGAAATTGAAAAATATTTCTAAGTCACGGGCGTAACCTAGACGGGTTAGTGGTGAAGTAGTTTGTTCAATGCCCAAAAAAAAAGCATTACAGAAAGTGGGTAAATTTTCCAGTACGCGATTTAACTGTTCCGTGTTATATATGTCGCGTTCAGTAACATATTTCATTAATTACTTTTTACCACAAAATAAAAATTTTTTCCATTACTTTTTGCTTCGTCATCGTTTTACATATTTTGATTTGTTTAGCATAAATCCGCCATGACAAACATATTTATCATAATGCATGGCAGCAATTTTAACCTTTGCATTCGCTTTCGGGTCGGCAATGTATGCTTTTCCCAATAAATATTTGTTAGTACTGGTAGTTTTGCTGTTTTATATCATAATTCAAAAATTATTACATTGGCATCGTCGGCAAAAATTTTTACACCAAGCAATGATCAAGTATGGTGGTAAAAGTTTTCGCTTGCATGCTCTAATGGATTCGGGTAATGCGTTAGTTGACCCAATTTCTAAACAACCGGTTTCCATTATATCTTTGCCTGTATTTTTGAAAATGTTTCCGGAAATTTCGGCTGACCAAATTCTTTTACACGAATTAGAAAGTTCTATTCTTGGTGGTCATTATATTGATTGTCAAACTGTTAATGGTAAAAGCCAATTATTTGTTTTTACGCCTGAACAAATGCAAATCGATGGTACTGCTGTGCAAAGTTTATTGGGTGTCAGTACACAAAATTTTGGTAATCAAAAATACGATGCCATCTTAAATATAAAATTAGGGGGAGTATTATGAACTTAATTGCTAAGGCAATCGCACTTTTCAAACGCATCAATCCAATGATAGTTGACGATGAAAAAAATGATAATGGCATCTTTTTTGTCAATGGGACCGAAGCTTTGGAACGCCCTTTACCAAAAGAGGAAGAGGAACTTTTATTACAAGAATTGGACCAGGGTAAGCCCGAAACGCGTCAAAAATTAATTTCGCATAATTTGCGTTTGGTTGTCTATATTGCCAAGAAGTTTGAAAACACAGGTATAGATATTGAAGATTTAATCAGTATTGGTTCGATTGGTTTAATTAAAGCGGTTAATAGTTTCAAATACGACAAAAACATTAAATTAGCAACCTATAGCAGCCGTTGTATTGAAAATGAAATATTAATGTATCTGCGTAAGGTACAAAAAACACGCAGTGATGTTTCTATGGACGAAGCCATTAATGCTGATAGTGATGGTAGCGAAATTCGATTAGGTGATGTGATTTGCACAACCGAAACTAATGTCGATGATGAACTGGATATGAAAGTTGAAAAAAATCTGTTATGGTTAGCGGTTGATAAATTATCTATTCGTGAACAAGAAATTATGCAATTGCGTTTTGGTTTGGGCGGGGGTAAAGAGCGTACTCAAAAAGAAGTTGCAAATATGTTGGAAATTTCTCAATCTTATATTTCCCGTTTGGAAAAAAAGATTCTTGGACGCTTAAAAAAAGAATTTAATAAAATTGATAACTAATCTAGACATCGTTAAATGTTTATGCTATCATATTATGATGAATTTTTTGCCGTGGGTTATCGTTTTAGTGCTAATCATTGCATTTTTGACCTTTTGTTCATTTTTTAATATGGTACTTTGGATTCGTGCTTTGATTTCTGGGGCGCATGTTTCAGTGGCTGAATTAATTTCCATGACTGTTAAAAAATTGGACGCCCGTAGTATTGTTAATATTTATATTAAGGCGCGTAAAGCCGGTGTTAATATTACCATTGCTCAAATTGAAAACCACTTACAAGCCCACGGAAACATTGAATTGGTTATTAATGCGTTAATTGCCGCCCAAAGTGCGAATTTGGAAGAATTGGATTTGAAAACGGCGATCGCGGTTGACCTGTCCGGACGCGATATCAATGATGCTGTTAAGCATCGTATTATGCCACAAATCATTCAAATCAATAACATCACGGCAATGGCTAAAAATGGTATTGAAGTTTCGGTTAGTGTAAAAGTTACGGTGCGTGTTAACTTAAAGCGCATTATTGGTGGCGCTTTGGAAGAAACCATTATTGCGCGTATTAGTGAAGGTATTATGACAATTATCGGTAACGCCAATACACATAATGAAATTTTGGAAGCCCCGAATACGATTACAAAAACCATTATGGCAAACAAAGATTTGGCTGCCGATACGGCGTTTGACATTTTGTCTTTGGATATCGTCGATATGAAGGTTGGACGCAATATTGGTGCGGAATTGGAAATTGATAAAGCCGAAGCTGTAAAATATATCAGTCAGGCCGATGCAGAAAAGCGTCGTGCCGAAGCTGTGGCCGCTGAACAAGAGATGCGTGCCTTGACCCAAGAAATGCGCGCGCGTGTAGTTGCGGCTGAGTCAGAAGTGCCGAGAGCATTAGCCGGCGCGTTAAAGTACGGTAATATTGATGTGAAAGATTATATGAAAATGGAAAATATCCAAAGCGATACTTTAATGCGTAAAGCATTGAGTGGAAATGCTGATTCTGATATGTTAACTCCGGCCTTGAACCCACCGAAGAAAAAAACAAAATTGCAATAAAGGAGACCATAATGACAAATAATTATTTGGGCTACATTATTGGTACTTTGGTAGTTTTGGTAGTTGTGATGGTGGTTTTCCTTTTGGTAGATAAATTGTTGAAAAGTGATGGTAAAAAAGTTGTTGCAGAAACCAAGCCAGCAGACAAACCAGTTGAAAAACCTGCCGAGAGACCAGTTACAGAAGTGAAAATTCCGACGATACAAATTTACAACAGTGAACTGGCCGATGATTTAAACGAAATCTTAAAACATACTAATTCTAATAACGATGCGCGTTTAAATATTGAAAGTCGTGTTGATCGTGAAAGTAACATAAGTAAATACATTCACGATAAGAAATACGAAAGTTTTAATTTTGCTGATGAGACTGAATCAATGACGCAAGATGAAGAACAGCAACCAATGAAATTTACACAAGAAGATTATAAAAAATTTATGGCGTTAAGTAATATTGATGATAAAAAATAATTATAAATAGATGTGAGGGATTTTTTTATTCATCAAAATCAAGACTGCAATGTAGTGATTGGTGGAGTTATGTCATTAATGGATTTCGCGGTTGATAAAATCGTTTTGCGTGTGGGAGGTGGCTTGATCGAAATTACCGGTCAAAAATTAGTTATAGAGCGTTTTGATGAAAATGAAATTACGATAGTAGGTAAAATTAATGGAGTTTTAACCAATGTCACACATTAAAAATTTTTTAACTGGGAAAGTCGAATTTCGTGTACAAGGGTTACCGTTGTCGTGTCTTAACAAATTGCGCCTATACCATGTTAAATATATCAGTGTTGAAAATGACATTACTACTTTTCAAACATCTTTGGCGCACGGTGAAGCAATAAAAAAACTGATCAATAATTTTGAATATACGGTTAACGAAAATTATAATTTATTTCGTGGCGTTAATTTTTTATTAAATCACTTAGCTTTAACGGTTACGGTCTTGGTCGCGGTCATCGCTTTTTTATTAGCCGATATGCACATATATACGGTACGGGTGCAGTGTGATAATAGAGAGGTTGGGGCGGCAGTGTCTGCACATTTACGGCAAATTGGAGTGAAAAAATTCATGTCCAAAAACAAATTGCACAAGTTTGATTTGGCGGCTGATTTAGTCAGTAGTTTTGATGATGTGGCGCACGCACATGTACGGGTTGCGGGTAATACTTTGCTGATTGACTTGGTTACGGCTACTCATCAAGAGGCCAAAGTAAAAACTAATATTTATGCGCAGTATGACGCCGTAATTAAAGAAATAACCGCATATAGCGGCACAGCTTTGGTCACAGTGGGCGATGTAGTCAAAAAGGGTGATTTGTTGGTAACTGATGCGTATCCTGACAGTGTGGTCGTAACGGGCGAGGTGGCATTTATTCATGGCGAAGAAATTACTCGGTTGGTAATTTGGATTATTTAGATTATAATGTCTGATATGGAAGTACTTAATGCCGTATGTCAAATTTTACAGGTTGACCCCGCAACGGTCGAAGTTAATTACGCTTTTGTCAGTTCGCGCAAAATCCATCAACTAAACCAAAAGTTTCGCCAAGTTGACCGGCCGACCGATGTCTTATCTTTCCCAGATGGCGATATTAATCCGGAAACTAACCGACGCTTTATGGGTGATGTTATAATTTGTCGTTCGGTCGCAAAGCGTCAAGCCAAGGAATTAGGACACAGTTTGGCACGCGAAATTACTTTCTTGCAAGTGCATGGTACTTTGCATTTGTTTGGTTATGATCATGTAGAACCTAATGATGAAGTAAAAATGCTTGGACTACAACGCGAAATTATGGCATTATTATCTTGATGGATTTCATGTTAAGTAAAGAAATCATTGCGCGTTTAATTGAAACGGCTAAAAATTATGCTGATAACGCTTATTGCCCTTATTCGGGGGTGGCGGTCGGTGCCGCGCTTTTATGTAGTGACAACATCATTTTGGGTGGTTGTAATATTGAGACTGGCGATTATGCTGCACCTTCGTTTGGTGCTGGGGATACCGCCATCGCTAAGGCGATTAGTGAAGGTTATAACCAAATGTTGGCACTATGTCTTTATTCCAAAGATCGTTTGGTTTACCCAAACGCTACCACGCGCCAATATTTATGTGAATTCAATGGCGACATGAAAATTATTGTTGCCAATGACCAAACTTATGAGGTAATTGATCGTTTAGGGGCAATTTATCTATTTCCACCAGCAGTCGGTGATGGAGATCAAACTGGCGCATGAACACAATTAACAAATGCGGTAGCGTAGCGTTATTGGGTGAACCAAACGCGGGAAAAAGTTCTTTAATTAATGCTTTGGTTGGTTGTAAGGTGGCAATTACCGCGCCGATGGCTGGAACAACGCGTGACGCCATTCGTGGTATTTTGAATACTAAACAATCACAAATCATCTTTGTTGATACCCCAGGTATGCAACGCGCCACTAACTTGTTAGAACATAAAATGAACCGTACTATTTCAGGGGCAGTGAAGTCGGCTGATGTAATTTGCTTTGTGTTAGATGTTAATCATGTTACAGAAAAGGTTTTATCTAAACTGTCAAACTATCAAGATTTTGGTGTGCCCGTTATCGTTGCTATTTCCAAAATTGATCAAGCCAAACCTGAGAAATTGTTTCAAGTTTTAGACCATATTAAGAAATACGATTTTGTAAAAGAATTTGTCCCGGTGTCGTCCGTAAAAAAAATTGGCTTGGAAACTTTGATTGAATGTTTAGAAAAATATTTACCCGCTGGTGCAGCGATTTATGATGTAGCGATGTATACCGACAGTAATGAACGCGTCATGGCGGCTGAAATTATTCGTGAAGCGATTATTAATCAATTACATAAAGAAGTCCCGACGGGCGTTAAAGTGGTAATTACTAAATTTGCTACCGAAAATCGAACAGTTAATATTGATGCCGATATTGTTTGTGATAAACCAAACCATAAAAAAATTATCATTGGTAATCAAGGCAAGTTAATTCGTACCATTGGTATTACCGCTCGCAAAAAGTTGGAAGACCTTTTGGGACAACATGTCATGTTACATACCTTTGTGATTATCCGTGAAGGTTGGCGCAACCAAGCCCAATGGTTACAAGATTAATAATATTTTTTGCGACTGTTGATTAGTTCCCAATATTGATAATCTAACGAACGAAAAACACGCTGTGCACTGATGACTGTAATATGCGCATTGACTAAGGCGTCTACAACATCTTGCACACGGTCAGGTTTTAAGCTTACAATAACTTGGTCACCGCATAAACGGGCGGGAACTTGGAAAACATCTTCAATCACTTTGGCGGCATAATTAGGTTCGGCTACGGTTACGCCCAGTTTGGCTTGATCAAGTTCGCGTGCAATCATAGCATTATAAGATTGAATACTGATAATCATGCCTTCGTCAATAATTGCAATTGTATCGCAAAATTCTTCGACAGCAGATAACTTGGTTGCGGTTACCATAATTGAAGTGCGGAGTTCTTTACTAATTTTCTTTAATAAAACGCGCAAATCTTTGGCTTGTTGTTGGTCTAAATTTGTGAAAGGATTGTCTAAAATCAAAATATCTGTTCGTAAAATTAAAGGCATTGCCATTTTTAATAAATCGCGTTCGGCAGGTGTTAATTGGGAAATTTGGTGATTATAATGTTTGCGTAAATTAAATAACGCTAAAATGTTTTTGGCGTTATGACCGTTGTAAGGGTAGTCGCGTAATTTACAGTAATCCTTGATTACTGTCTGGACAGTAATGTGTGGCATTAACTGTTCATGCGGAATAAAAGCACCTATATATTGGTGTGCAGAAACCTTAATTGAACCTCTTGTTTTGTGTGATAAGGTTAA
>JAFZSF010000005.1 GCA_017619495.1 Clostridia bacterium
GTCAAGCGGTTAAGACGACGCCCTCTCACGGCGTAATCAGGGGTTCGATTCCCCTTCGGAGTACCAAACCACACCAAAATCAAAAAAAATAACTAGTTGCTATTTTTACTACTTATATTCCTTAATTACATTTCCAAAAACAAAATATCCTTTCTCCGCAAATTGCATCATCGGAATATCGCTTTTAGAATCCGAATAAAACGCTTTCAACACCACATTAGCACCAAAAGTTTCCTTAAACATCGTTACCTTACTGACACCATAGCAGTTATCACCATCAATCTTACCTGTCCGCATATTCATTTGAGTCGCAACAAGGTGTTTAATTTTCAATGCATCACACGCTGGCTGTAAAAAGAATTTTGGGGTCGCACTAATAATCACATCGTCATCGCGTTTTTGTTTTAGATACCATGGTTTAATTTTACTTAAATGTGTTTGCCAAAATTGGGTAATCAACTTAACTTTTCCACCAATAAAAAACAAATAAACATGAAAAAGTTGTTTGCATAATTTACGGTCAATTAATCGCACCACATATAACAAACCCACCACCGCCTGATACGGTAGTAAAAATATTATATAAAACCGACGCACTAAACAATAAAAATAAAAGTCAACAAAACAGTTACCGTCATAAATGGTTTTATCGAAATCGTATCCCGTCATAAGTTAATCATCTTCACCTTTTAATAATCCAAAAATAGCAATACGCATTTTTTTTGTCAAACAAAACCTTTTTCTTGACATTTGATGCGAACTGGTGCAAGCTTGAAAGTGAGCATCATGTTAGAATTACAAAACATTAATTACTGCGTTTATGAAAACTGAGTTAAAAAACAAATTTTACAAGACATTTCCTTAACCATCGGTAACAACCAAAACATTGTTATTACCGGACAAAACGGAAGTGGAAAGTCAACACTGGCCAAAATCATTATGGGAATTATTCAACCGACCAGTGGCAAAATTTTATTTAACGGTGAAGACATTACCGCGCTATCAATTACTGAACGCGCCCGCAAAGGTATCGCTTTTGGTTTTCAACAGCCCGTTACTTTCAAAGGATTAAAAGTTAAAGACTTACTAAAAATCATTCTCAACCAAGTCTTTGAGTGTAATGAATGCTGTACATATTTAGCCAAAGTCGGACTATGCGCCAAGGATTACATGGATCGTCCATTAGATAATAAACTTTCCGGTGGCGAGCTAAAACGCATCGAAATAGCCACTGTCCTAGCCCGTAAAGCCAAACTTAACATTTTTGATGAACCCGAAGCCGGTATTGATTTATGGAGTTTTGATAATCTGGTCAACATCTTTCAACAACAATCTGCGACCAATATTATCATTAGCCACCAGCATAAAATTATTGCCATTGCCGATACGGTCATTCTCCTCAATAACTCAAAGATTGAACGAATTGGCACGCCCAATGAAATCATGAAATTAATTAATACGAACAAACACTGTGAAAAGCTAGGAGGTGCCAACTAATGGATAAAATCACACTAGAATTATTAGAAAAGACTTCCGGTTTACATGATATTCCACAAGGTGCCTATAATATTCGTAAAGATGGTAAGCTTTTAGCCCGCAATTGTAGTACCGAAATCGAAATTGTTTCTAAACCGGATAAAGATGGCATTAACATTATCATTGCCCCACACACCAAAAATCAGAGTGTACACATTCCGGTTGTGGTTACTCAGGGCGGACTTAACGATTTAGTTTATAACGATTTTTATATTGGTGATGATTGTGATGTTTTAATTGTTGCCGGTTGTGGTATTCACAACGACAGCGACCAAAACAGTAGCCATAACGGTATCCACACTTTTCATATTGGTAAAAATTCCAAAGTTAAATACATTGAAAAACACATTGGTCTAGGTAGTAATTTAGCTGAAAAGAACCTTAATCCAACAACCAAAATTCTTATGAACGAGAACAGTTCATTTGAAATGGAAACCGTACAACTCGGTGGCGTCAATTATGCCGACCGCCGCACCGATGCGACCTTAAAAGCAAACGCGACTTTAATTATTAACGAAAAGATTTTAACGACAGAACAACAAAAAGCGTTAACTAACTTTACGGTCAAATTGGTTGGTGACAATTCCAAGGTTGAAGTCACATCCCACTCAGTTGCAAAAAACCAAAGCTTTCAAGCGTTTAATTCCAACATTATTGGTAAAGCCAAATGCTTCGGACATGTCGAATGTGATGGTATTATATCCGACCAAGCCATTATCAATTCAACGCCCAAAATTTCCGCCCAAGATGTGAATGCAATGTTAGTTCATGAAGCCGCCATTGGTAAAATATCCGAAGACCAAATTATCAAGTTAATGACCCTAGGCCTAACCCAAGAACAAGCTGAACAACAAATCATCAGCGGTTTTTTGAGTTAATCATTGCGAAATAAAATTACAATTTCGTTTTTTACATAACCGTTTGGTTCAAAAGCCGCAAACAGCAAAGAGCTTTTCATTACATTATTATCCACATATGGGTGATAATAATTAGCGATAAAATCGCGCTTAATTTCATAAGTAAAACGATACATGATTACAAAATCACAGAGTTGATTACGAATAGTGTCATCAAACGATGCAAACATTTCAGGCAACTCAGCCTCGGTAAAGCTGTTTTGTGCATAATAGCGCACATTAGGCACCACACTGGCGGCATTATAAAAACCACAATCAACCATTCGGTAGCAAAATAATGTTGCTGGCTTCTCGACGGTTTGATTGTATTCAGCAATCATATCCGCCACCACTAACGGTGCATATTGATTACGCGGACGATTAATTTCTTTTAAATTCGACACAAACGGCAAAGCCAAAACCAAACTCATTGCTGACAGAATTACCAAAAACAACGCCTTAACCAACGGTTTTACATTAAGTTTCATTGCTGTCCAAACATATCCGATACCTTTCACAAGATATATCACACCGATGACCGCATAAGTATACAGTGGCAAATAATAATATAAATAACCACAAAAGAATCCAATCATCAGCCATGTGCCTAAGACTGCAATCAACAACTGCCAACCACTATTTTTGCGCCAATTAAATACTGTGAAACAAATCAGTCCTAAAACTTGTATCAATAAAAAGCCAGTACCAGTAAATAATAAAGATTGTTTTAAGTTTACCCACGGATTAACCCTGGTAATTCGCACACCATTTTGTACATCGCCACTGTAATTACTGAAATTGATGACAAAATAGACTTGCCACAAATCACCTAACGCATTTACAACAGCAAACCAAATAATAATTGGCAGCGTAACAATCACCATACCTAACAACATCATTAACGCACTACGCACTACCATTAAAAATTTATGTTCAACCAAATTCACAACCGCCCAAATTAAAAGCGGAATTATGAAAAATTCTAGCAAGGTAAATTTCGTCCAAAACAAAATGCCAATACAAATTCCCAATGCCAACCCACGACGCCATGTTACCGCTTTTCGTTCCAACAAGAAATCCAAAAAACATAACAGTCCATACGCAAAGATGGGTAAACAATATTCTTCAACACAAGCTCCCTCCAAACCGCGTACTTTATTCATACTTAATAACATCATCATCAACGGCACAACCAACAAGCTTAACCACGGCGATAAAAATTTGCGCGCAATCCGATAACAAAAATAAAGAAACAAACTAATCAACAAAACTTCACAGCACCAAATCACAATCTGCGGTTCTGGCAACAAATTCGCCACGGCAAATAAAACAAAAATCATAGGACCTTTCTGTTCAAATAAATCACGATAAGGAACTTTTCCGGCCAGTATCCCACGCCCCATGGTCGTAAACCATTGATAATCACAATGCGGATTAAAAGTATGTAGTGGCGAATCCAAACCAAACAAAAACAAAAATACCAACGCAATCGCCAAGCAGACAAGATAAACCGCCCACGGCCGCAACTCTTTAACTGCCAACTGATTCGTTTTAACTTCACCTGTCACAATAAAATATTGTATATCGTATGACTCGAAATTACAAACTGCTTTATTATAAAAGCCGACAAACCGCCGACTTCTTTCACTCTTAACGACTGCGTCGTTTTTTTTTCGCTACCGCTCGTTACTCTTCACTATCATGCATATGGCAGCAAGCACAATTACCCGCACAATATTGTTCCTCGTCATAAGCGATATGGTGCTTATCATAATAATCTTTAATCGCCGCCTTAACTGCTTCTTCCGCCAACACTGAACAATGCAGTTTGTACGCTGGCAAGCCGTCTAGCGCCTCTACCACGGCTTGGTTGGTTAAAGTCAACGCTTCGTCCAAAGATTTACCCTTGATTAACTCAGTCGCCATCGAACTGGTAGCAATTGCGCTGCCGCAACCAAAAGTCATAAATTTTACATCGGTAATAATATTATCTTTGACCTTGATGTACATGCGCATAATATCGCCACACTTAGCGTTACCAACTTCGCCAATACCGTCCGCATCAGGTATTTCGCCCACATTACGCGGGTTACGGAAATGGTCCATTACTTTTTCACTATAAAGCATATTTTCTTTCTCCTTTTTGTAATTCGTCCCAAACTGGCGACATCTTGCGTAGGTAGTCGACAATTGCGAGAACTTTTTTAATGACATAATCAATCTCGTCAGCGGTCGTATATTTACTCAATGTTAAACGCAACGAGCCATGCGCGACTTCATGTGGCCGTCCAATTGCCAACAAGACATGGGACGGGTCCAACGACCCCGAAGTACACGCACTACCAGACGAAGCGCAAACACCCGCGTCATCTAGCAACAATAACAAACTCTCGCCTTCAATTCCTTCAAAGCACATATTAAAATTATTTGGCAGTCGGTGCTTACAGTCGCCATTAATTGCGCTATGTGGAATCTTGCTTAACTCCGTAAATAGTTTATCGCGCAGTTTAGTTTCACGCGCTGTAACTTCATTCATCTCACTAACCGCATCTTGTAAAGCTACCGCCATGCCGTAAATACCCGCTAGATTTTCCGTACCAGCGCGTCTACCGCGTTCTTGCGCACCACCTTCAATTAAATTGGTTAACGCAACTCCTTGACGGACATATAAAGCACCTACGCCCTTGGGTCCATGGAATTTGTGGCTTGACATGCTCAACATATCAATCTGCATTGCGACAACATCAATCGCCACATGTCCGACCGCCTGGACAGCGTCAGTATGGAATAAGACTTTTTTCTCGCGACACAACTTACCAATTTCAGCAATCGGTTGTATCGTCCCGATTTCGTTATTGGCAAACATAATAGTTACCAAACAAGTATCCAGGCGTATGGCGTGTTGCAAATCTTCCAAGTGTATAATACCATTTTCATATACGGGTAAATAAGTTACTTCGAATCCCTGACTTTCCAATTTTTTCAAAGTATGTAAAATCGCATGGTGCTCAAAAGCCGTCGTAATAATATGCTTTTTGTTTTGACGCGCTCCCATTTGCGCTGCCGCATAAATTGCCCAGTTATCACTTTCGCTACCACCCGAAGTAAAATATATTTCGCGTGGTTGCGCATTTAAGCACTGAGCAACCATGGCGCGCGCGTTTTCCAACTGTTCTTTGGCACGCTGACCAAAAGTATACAAACTGGATGCATTACCATAAACTTCATCAAAGAAAGGCAACATTGCTTGTTTTACCTTTTCACTAACTTTGGTTGTTCCAGCGTTATCCAAGTAAATCATTTTTTGCATTTTTGTTATTTCCTACCTTTTTAGTATGAAATACTATACACAAATCAATTATGTTTGTAAAGTAAAACTTATTCGGATAATAATTTAGATAACGAAACGCTCTGCAAATAATCATCGATTAAACCATTTAATTTATCCCAGCATTTACGCGCACGACAATGTTCATGCTTAACACAAGTCTCATTACCTAAACATGCGACAATTGATAAATCACCTTCGGTGGCCCGTAAAATTGATAAGACATTGATTTGTGCTGGTTCCTTAGCTAATTTATAACCACCGTTTGTACCACGGTAGCTGACCAATAAATCTGCCTTAACCAACATTTGCACAATTTGCTCCAAATATTTTAACGAAATATTTTGTGCCTCCGCCACGGATTTCAACGATAAAACTTCGCCATCATGTGCAGCGAATTCAACCATAACTCGCACCGCATAACGACCCTTAGTGGAAATTTTCATGGAACCATTGTAACATCAATTAACGACTTTGACCAGTTTATAATCTGTTGTATACTAAGCGCATGAATTGGTTTCCCAATTATACTTGCATGGCGTGCGGTTGTGAAATTCAAGCATCTAGTAACGCATATCTTTGTCCTACTTGCATGAACAATCTCCCCATCATGACTGAAAAACAGACCACACACTATGCACCATTCTTTTATGAAGAGCCAATTCGCACCATGATTTTAAAATTAAAATATGCCAGTAACGGTTTCATTGCCAAAGCGCTATCACCATACCTGGCTGCGGTATACCTACAACACATTGCCCAACAATTTTCACAAGCGCCTATTATTGTTCCCGTACCATTACATCGTAGTCGCTACCATGAACGCGGTTACAATCAAAGCGCCGTCCTTGCTACTGAGTTAGCATCATACCTACATCTCACAGTCATTTCCGACGCCTTAGTGCGTCACAAGAAAACTACCATTCAAAAACATATGGATACCGCCACCCGCGCTGCTAATATAAAAGGTGCCTTTATCGCGAATCCGACACAACTTGACCACATTAAAAAACAAAATATTTTATTGCTCGACGATGTTTATACGACGGGCGCAACTACGCATGAATGTGTCACAACTTTACGCCGAGCGGGTGCTAAGCAAATCGTGATTCTTACGATTGCCAGCGTTGATTAAAAAGGAAGTACAAAATACAAATGATTAACATAATATTCTTTTTAAATGGCATAGCGACCTTCCCAGACGCTTATTTTCGTCCTTTAATAAATTCTTGATAGCCCAACTCAATTTGTTGATTAGTTAAATTATTGTTGCTCATGCCCTTTATTTATGACTGACTCAATATAACATGTGCAAGTTTAATTAACGCAAAACATAACGCACCAACGAATTCAAAGTATTTTCTGGATACGCAACTTCGCCTGTCAAAATATCGGCACATTCCACTATGGTACGGTCACAGATGTTGGCGAACACATTCCGTGCACCATAAATTTGGTCAAAATTTCCACCCGTCAAATAAATTACCCGCGCGTTTTCAAAATTGCTTAAACGCTTAGCGAATTCATTTAAACGATCCATCACCAATTTATTAAAGATACTGGCTGGAATTTGGATACCATTCGCGGTATATTTTTCCTCCACCAAAACTTCAAAAGTCGGCGTGCATTGCGCTAACAGTTTAATTGCGGTTTCATAATCAAAATTGAAATAGTCCATAATTTCACTAACCAAGTATCCCGACCCCAAATCAAAATGCGACAACTGCATTAAACCGTCTCCCAAAACATTGGCGACCGAAGTTGAAAAGAAATCGCAACGCACCAAAGTACAACCGGCATCGCGTACTTTTTCCGGAATCATAAACAGTTCACATGCGGCAATCGAAACAAATTTGTAATTTAAAAAGCCTGCCCGCTGAATTGATCCTAAATCAAATAAATAACGAAATTCTTGACTAACAGTTAACGCACTGGAAACCATGGTCACGCCGATGGTCGCCGTTCCTAACACATCAATTAAAACTTCATTGTATTCTTCCAACTTGTAATATAACGCTTGTTTGTGAATAATTTCTACATTGGTCGTATCAAACTGTGTATCTTCCCATAATCGTTGTAAATGTTGACGATTAATTTTTGTCATATGGTCAAAGACTAATTCACTGGACTGGGTTTGTACTTGGCAAAATTGGTTAGCAACACCCACATACAAAGTCTGTGGCACGCGACCAACTCCTTGCACCATTTCCGCTACCACGGCATTTATGGTTGTAGTAAAGTCATTACGATCATTAAAATGGCTATCCATAATCCCGCTATATTCTTTACGCACCGTTGTAATCGGTGTGATATTTTGACCATAACTAACTTTCGCAATGCGACCAACCACTTGCGTATCATCAAAATACAAAACTGCCACTAAATTACTTTTCGCCATACGGTTTAACCTCCCCTGGAACTTTTACTCGAAGTTTTCCATCCTCGTTATAAAATGTTTCATAAACCCCTGTCGCTTTATGGGCATCATTTTGATAAATTTGGTCAGTATATTCCAACGCCCGCAAAAAATCATCACTGAGCTTAATCTTAATTTGAAAAGTTACCCCCGCTTTAATGGTTAATTGCAAACAGAGATAGTCCGCACCAACATTAGCAGGAGTATCATCATAGGAAATTTCAAAACCTTCCATGGATTCAAAATGAGCCGCGATTATTTTCAATTGTTCAATTTTGGCTTGCGAACGGCTATCAATACCCACCGCCATGTCACCCGCCTTCAAGTCTTCTTTTAACGCTAAATTAGCACCCGCAATATTAATCCAATGTTCATCGGTACCTTCACCTACAATACACATTTCCGCATCATAAGCATGGTTATGGTCATAAAAGACTGGCACGCGACGCGAAATCATTAGTACTACACGGTTTGGGAATTTGGCGGTCACACTGTGTAACTTAAATTTAGAATTAACCGACTTGACATTTTGGGCAATTTTATCTTGATTTAAATTAAATAAAATGTTTTTACCCGACAAACCACATGTTGCTATAATCTCATTTTTTTCGTCCTCGGTTAATGAATTTGCCGTTTGAACTGTCGCATCAACAATTTCCACGTTACGCACGACGAAAATCGCACCACAGGTAATACAAATACCGGCTACTACAATGAAAATTATTAGCATCGCTAATAAAACCCGAGTTTTCATCTCATAAATAGTATAAGTCACACCTGCATCTTGGTCAAACATAATATGAATTAATGTCACAAATACAAATCGTTGGCGGTAACCAACTACACGGTCATTTGCGTTTAAGCGGAGCCAAAAACAGCCTACTACCGATTATGACAGCGTGTCTCATGGTTCATGGTACAGTCTATCTACACGATGTTCCCAAACTGTCCGACCTTACCCAAATGTTACATATTTTAGCTGATTTAGGTTGCACCGTTAATCTATGCGGTGACACGGTCAAAATTGATGTTGATGAATTATATACCCATGTAATTAATCGTGAAGCCGCGCATAAAATTCGTGGCAGTGTCTTTGTGATGGGCGCCTTACTGTCCCGTCTCGGTCAAGTTGAACTTCCTTTCCCAGGTGGTTGTGCCATTGGCAGTCGCCCCATTGATTTGCATTTAACATTGCTACGCCAAATTGGGGTAAAATACCACTGCCATGGCAATATTATTTCCGCGACCTATCAGCCACGCCGTCATCGCAAACCCACGATATTAACCTTAGATTTTCCATCGGTTGGTGCTACGGAAAACATTATTCAAGCCACCACACTGGGCATTGCCGGCAACACTTACATTATCAACGGTGTCGCCAAAGAACCCGAAGTTGTTGATTTGTGTAATTTCTTAAACCAGTGTGGTGCGCAAATTCACGGCGCTGGTACTGATACTATCACAGTCCACAGTGTCTCCCAACTACACGGGACAAAATATACGCCCATTCCTGATCGTATCAATACTGGTTCATACTTAATTGCCGTAGCGGCAACTGGCGGCGATGTAACATTAACCAACACAATTCCTGAACACAATCTTAATTTGCTAAATAAATTAAAAGCGGTCGGTGCTAAAATTACGACCACACAAGATAGTATTCGCATTGTAATGAATCGTCGCCGCTCTCAACATTTCAATGTTCACACGGCACCTTATCCGGGTTTTCCCACCGACCTACAAAGTCAATTTTGCGTACTTACTACCATCACCAAAGGTCACGCAACCATCACAGAGAACTTATTTGAAAACCGTTTCCGTTATGTTCCCGAATTGATAAAACTCGGAGCCAAAATTACAGTTACACACAACCAAGCCCAAATTAACGGCGTTTCCGCGCTTTCCGCCACACCAACATCGCAGTTGTGTCCAAGTTCCTATGCTATTCCGGCGGTACATCAATGTGTTGGCACAACGGTTACCGCTCACGATTTGCGTGGTGGCGTTGCCCTTGTTATCGCCGGTTTAGCAGCAAAAGGAACTACGACCATTGACCACGCTAATTATATCTACCGCGGACACCAAGACATTGTTAAAGATTTGCGTCAGTTGGGTGCGCATATTGTGGCACTTGATTAATTAAACTAACTACTGTCTGCTTAAATTCATCGCCACGGTGCTCATAGTTGACAAACATATCAAAACTACTACCACTCGGACTAAATAAAATTACACCGGGTCTTTTAACAATTTGTATGGCGCGTTTAATCGCACTGGTTAAATCCGTTACCGCGACGACATGTTTTAACCCTAAACCTTGTGCCACGGTCATCACTGGTTCCGTAATCGCCCCGAAAACTAATACCTGTTCTACCTGCTTAGGCAATTGCGACAATAATTCGTGATAATCTTGTCCCTTACTAAGCCCACATAAAATTAAACAAGTAGGCATTGGGATTGAACGCACTGCCGCCAAAGTAGCCGCCATATTGGTTGCCTTACTGTCATTATAAAAAGCTACCCCGTGAACATCGGCTACTAATTCCATACGATGAGGTTGTGCTTGATAACGACACGCTTGCCAAATTTTGGCGCGTGGAAACGATAATAACCGCCCAACAGCAATTACTGCCAGTGCGTTAGATAGCGTATGCGGCATGCCACCTAATTCCTCTACCGTTCCCAAAACTCGTGCTCGCCGTCCTAACTTTTCCATTACCTTACCCTCTTGTACATAATAGCCCGTTACAACCCCGCGCGTGCTATACCAAATTACACGCGGTCCATGGCGACGGTCGACTGACTTTCCAATTTGACGAGCGTTCACATCGTCATAATTAACCACTAACCAATCATGCGGTGTTTGTTGTTCCGTGATGCGTGCTTTACAACACAGATAATTTTCCATCGTCAAATGACGGTCTAAATGGTCAGCCGTCACATTAGTTAATACAGCAATCCGCGGGTGTAATATCCGTGTTTGTTCCAACATAAACGATGATACTTCAACCACAGCAATTGCTTTGTGTAAATCCTTCGCCACACGGGATACGGGTACACCAACATTTCCACATAAGACCGACTTTACTGCCGCTAATTGACACATACGGTGAATCTGGTTAACCACGGTTGTTTTGCCATTCGTACCAGTAACGGCAACCACGCATGACGGCTTTAATTTATGGTCACAATAAAATGGTAATTCAACTTCGGGAATCACTGGTACAGTTTCGTGAATTTCCGTCATTGGTACACCGGGCGAAACTACACAAAAATCATAATCACCCGCCACTTTTTCCTTAGCATCAGCAACCACAACCGTTTCCACACCACGCGCGACTAAATATCCTTCCGCCGCTTTTCCACTTATACCATAACCAATAATCTTTGCTTTCATACTTATGCTTATGAAAGAAAACAACTAAACATACATCACCGATAGAACCAAAACGATGCCCATTATGATAGTCACAGCCGCATAAACAGCCACAATTTTTGATTCACGCAACCCGCATTTTTCCAAGTGATGGTGAAAAGGCGCCATACGGAAAATGCGTTTACCTTTGGTAATTTTGAACCACCCAACCTGTAAAATTGTACTCAAAGCCGACCAAACAAAAACGATTCCTAAAAAGATTAACGCAAAACCTAAACCAGTGAATAACGAAACCATCGCAATAAAGCCACCAAGAAACAATGACCCTGTATCACCCATAAAAACCGATGCTTTATTAGTATTAAACAATAAATACGCTAATAAACTACCAACTGCCACCGCAATTAAATTTCCAACCGTAGTAACTTCATCGCCAATATCGGTCAAAGCAATTAACGCGTAAATAAATAACAGATAAATTAACGAAGTCGTACCTGCCAAACCGTCTAAACCATCGGTCAAATTCACGGCGTTGGTCGTCGCCACCAAAACCAACAGCGTTAAAGTAAAAATTCCTACGCCCCCAATTTGCCAAAACACATTCAAAAATGGCACCCAAATTTCCCCAGTAGGATTAATCCGTAAATAAAATACTGCGACCAAAACTGCAATACCAACTTGTCCAATAATTTTTTGATAGGCGCGTAAACCCAAATTTTGATGATGTTTTATTTTCAAGAAGTCGTCCAAAAAACCCACAATGCCATAACCACAGCTAGCCACAATAATTATTAAACTCAGTGGTGTATCCCAGCCAATGAAAATCATCGCGATCAATACGATTGGTAACATAAAAATCAATCCGCCCATAGTTGGGGTACCATTTTTAGCGGCGTGCATATCCACATATTTTAAAATTGATTGTCCCGCTTTCAAGCGTTTTAGCCACGGTATTAAAATCAACCCCGACACGATCGCCATGACAAAAGCAATTAAAACCAGCCACAAGTCTGCCTTAAAATCCAATATTACCTCCGTAGAATATTATCTAACACTTTGCTATCCATATACGGAATTTTCTCGTGATTAATCTCCATATAATTTTCGTGTCCCTTGCCAGCGATTACTACCATATCTCCGATCTGAGCATGACCAAGCGCGTATTCAATTGATTGGGTACGATCAACGATCCGCGTATATTTAGCCGCAATACCGTCTTCCAGACAATGTTGCAGCGTGGTTATATCAATCGTTTTAATACCGCGTTCAATTTCATCAATGATTGTTTCCGGATTTTCCGTACGCGGGTTATCACTGGTCAAAACTACAAAATCAGCTAGACGGTACGCAATCGACCCCATTTGTGGTCGTTTCAAACGGTCACGGTCACCGCCACAACCAAACACAACAAATAACTTAGCGTTTGTTGGCAAAACCGCACGCGCATTTTTTAATAATTGTTCTAGACCATCAGGTGTATGTGCATAGTCAATTACTGCGGTTACACCATGAATATCATAAGTGTTAAACCGACCCGGTATTGACGGCATCGTCGCCAAAGCCTCTTTAATAACCGACCATGTTACACCATAATGATTAGCCAATAATGCGGCTGCCACAGCATTATAAACATTGTATAATCCCGTTAACGCCAAATGACACGCGCCCGCTTTACCTAAAATAAAATCACTGCCATGTACTGCAAGCACGACTTGATCCACAAAAGCCCATTGCGCTGTACCAATAATCGCATCGTGTTTTAATGAGTAAGAAATCGCATAAACTTCTGGTCGGTTATTAACGGCTTCGGCAACGGCAAGACCATATGCATCATCGGCATTAATGACTACCGTACCACTTTGTAGATTTTGAAAAAATCCCAGTTTAGTTGCTTTGTAATTTTCAAAAGTCTTAAAAAAATCCAAATGATCCTGTGTAATATTGGTAAAAATGACTCCGACAAAATTTATTCCAGCAATTTTTTGATAATAAATTGCATGCGCTGAAACTTCCATCACAACATCACGCACGCCGTTACGATACATGCAAGCAATCGCGCGGTGCAAATCAATTGGGTCAGGAGTAGTTAAAGTCGTAACACCTTCCCATGTTTTCCCAGCATTTAATACACCTGTCGTACCGATCACACCAACATTTTTGCCCGTAGCCATCTCTAAGATATGTTGCATAATGAAGGTTGTTGTGGTTTTCCCATTGGTACCAATTACACCCGTTACGCGCATACGGTCTACGACACTACCATAAAAAGCTTTTGCCGCTAAACTCATTGCCAACCGCACATCGGGCACAGTAATGTGTGTAATTCCGTTTGGCACATTGTTTACTGTTCCCGTTTGACTAACAATGACAGTTGCGCCATTTTGGACAGCCTCAGGAACATATGTTCCGTCTTTCAAAGCAAAATAAAGACCACCATGTCGTACTTGTTGACTATGGTGGTACAAACCGGTTACCGACACGGTTATTCCGTCAATTTCAATTTTTACTTTACGGTTGCGCATAACCAAGACTATGCCATAAAGTTGATAAAAATTTGTCGAAAACTAATCTTTTATTCTAAAGCGATTAGATAATAATAAATATTCTGTCCGCCATCAACAACATTAACATCAGTGGTAGCAAATTTATTTTGCACCTTTTCAGCCAAAGATTGGGCATCAGATTCTTTCACATCTTCGCCAAAGTAAATCGTAATTGAACCCATCGTATCTTTCATCAAAATTTCGCACAACTTCATTGCGACTTCATTCGGGTTCTTACCTTTGGTAACAATTGATTTTTCATCTAAACCAATAATATCGCCTTTCTTAATATCCAAATTATCCATTTTGGTATCGCGTACAGCATAAGTTACCGAAGCCGAAACCACGCTTTCCATCGTTGAAAGGAAAGTTTGGGTATTTTCGTCTACGCTAGCGTCCGGACTGAATGCAATGGCTGCGGAAATACCTTCACACACACTCTTAGTCGGAATAATCACGATATTCTTTTTCGTTAAAGATTGTGCATTCATGGCTGCTAAAACAATGTTTTTATTATTCGGGAAAACGAAAATAGTTTTTGCGTGTACACGATCACAAGCCGTAGCAATTTCTTCTGCACTTGGATTACTGGTTTGACCGCCTTTAATCACAAAATCAACTCCTAAATCACGCAATAAAGTGCAAACGCCTTCGCCGGTAGCCACTTGAACCATACCTTGTTCTTTATCTGGAATATTACGGCTATTGCGCAATTCACGATTTTGTTCCAACATGTTTTCAATTTTAATTTTGGTAATTTCACCTAATTCCAATGCGGCACCCAAAGCTAGATTTGGTGTATTCGTATGCACATGAACTTTAACCATATTCAAATCACCAACGCAAATCACGCTGTCACCTAATTCCATCAAACGCACACGGAATTTATCAATGCTGGCCATAGTTGTCGTCTTTTTAATATTTACCACGAAAAATTCGGTACAATAAGCAAATTCAATTTCACTAATATCTTCAATTTCGGCAACTTCGTCCGCAGTATCACGAAAAACCATGGTGTCACGGTCATTTTTCAGTTCTTTAATTTCCAAATTACCTTCCAAAGTTGCTAACAAGCCCATAAAAATCGTAATCAAACCGCGTCCACCCGAATCAACAACACCGGCTTTTTTCAAAACAGGTAACATCTCTGGTGTTTTGGCCAAAATAGTCTCACCAGCATCAATAACTTTTTGTAAAAATTCAACAAAATCACTGGTACTACGCGCGATTTTTTCTGCTTCTTCGGCCATAACGCGTACTACGGTCAAAATTGTACCTTCCTTTGGTAAAGTAACGGCAGCATAAGCGGTTTTAGCACCTTCGGTCATTGCTGCGGCGAATACGCGTGTCGTGATTTTACCATTACCAATTTTACCGAAAACCGACATCATACCTTTCAAAATCTGACTGGTAATTACGCCACTGTTTCCGCGTGCACCTTTCAAAGCACCACGCGCGATGCCGTCAGTTAATTCCACCAAATTATTGGCGACATTTTCGACTTCGGCCATCGCAGAACGCATTGTTAAACTCATATTCAAGCCCGTATCACCATCGGGAACGGGGAAAACATTCATACTGTTAATATATTCTTTGTTCTTATCCAATAAATTATAAGCACCTAAGAACATACGCTTCAAAGTTGCGACAGAAATATTAGTAACAACCGTTTTTTCAGCGGTTTCCGTCTTTTTTACCGTTTTGGTACTGGTCGACTTAGTTGATTTTTTTGTGGTAGAAGTTGATTTTTTAACTGTTGTTTTACTCATTTTATTTAGTTTCCTTTACTTACGGATACCCATAACACGGATATCAACGAACAATACTTCCATGCCGGTGAAATTTTCGACACGGTACTTTATTGTATTACGCACCGAATTAATAATCGCGTCCAGAGGCATACCAAAACAAATAATCAGATCAATATAGATACCGACCTTGTTTTTACTTGCCCAAACACGAACGCCATTGCGTAAACTAATTTCGCTGGCCACATTACGCACAACGCGTTTACGACCAACACCCCAAATTCCGTAACATTCCAAAGCTGCGATACCCGCAACGGTGCGGATCGCTTTACGCGAAATTGCGATGTTACCGTACAAATTTGAAGTACTAATTGCCATTTAATTACCCAACTTTATTCAAAGTTTTTTTGCATTTGGTACAAACTTTCAAAGTCACTTTCGCACCATCATCAAAAGTGATCGTTTCTTTTTGCAAATTTGGCACACTCTTTTTTGGTGCGCGGCGGTTACTGTGAGAAACAGTGTTACCTGCCAACTTATCTTTGCCGCATAAATCACATACTCTGCTCATGGAAAGCACTATAACACATAAATTTTATTTATGCAACAATCTATTTATACCTATTGCCAAATCACCATTTTCATAGCATTTTTTGGCATAATTTCCCACCACAACCACATCAACACCAGCATTTTTTAATAAATCGATGTTATTTTCATTCACGCCACCGTCAATAATTATGGTTGCCCTAGGATTTAACGCTCTTATTTGAGGAATTACTGTCAGTGCCGCGGGTTGAAAAGTTTGTCCAGATTTACCACATTTTACTGTCATTACTATTATATAAGAAACAGACTGCACTAAATCCACATATTCACGCCAATCACAGTCCAAATCCAAAACTAAACCACGCCGTGACAGCGGAATTTCGGACAACATCTGCAGTCCAGCCATTACATCAAACGCGACCGAACGAAAACCATCAAATGAAGGCGCTGGTTCTTGCATTAAATGCAAATCAATATCAATTTGATTGGCATAACCTTGTACCAGACGGAAAACTTCTGGATTTGATTTAAAATAATCAAAATGCAAAACTACTTGGTCACCCCGTAACTTAAAATCACGGCTTAATTGTACAATATTATCAATATATTGTGTTAGTTTTGTTTTTTCAACCCCAAGATACGGCTCAATCGAAATTGCAATTTGCATTTATGCCTCCATTAAATTTATATCATAGTTTACGATAAACATAAAGCGAATTTAATTCATAAATTAAATACATGGACTCATTGGCAGTACACCCTTTTATCTTATTGTTAATTGCTTCTTTATTTACTTACCTTGCCACTGCCCTTGGCGCTGCCGTAGTTTTCTTTTTCAAATCCATTCACAAACGCCCGCTCGACATCATGCTTAGTATTAGCGCCGGCTTAATGACCGCCGCCACCGTTTGGTCACTAATCCTGCCCGCTACTACACTTGCCGATGAATTATGGCACAACAATTGGCTGGTTCCCACCATCGGATTTTTACTTGGCGGTTTGTTTATTATGGTCAGTAGCACTATTATCGACAAAAAATTTCCCAATGCTAATATAAAAAAGCGTTCCATGCTTATTATTGGCGTCATGCCATTACATAATATTCCCGAAGGTCTTGCCGTGGGCGTCAGTTTCAGTGCACTTACCATGGGCGTTTCGGGCTGTTCATTATCCAGCGCCATTATGGTCGCACTCGGGATTGGTATCCAGAATTTTCCCGACGGCACTACGGTTTCAATACCGCTTTATCGTGACGGCATGAGCAAAACTAAATCATTTCTCATCAGTCAATCCAGTGGTATTATGGAATTTTTTGCTGCCATTTTTGGCTATTTTATAACACTAGCAGCTAACAATATTCTACCTATCGCCTTAGCGTTTGCGGCTGGTTCCATGATTACCGTGGTAATCAGCGAACTTATTCCTGACATTACCCCCGAAAACCGCACCATTTGTACACTTGGTTTTATTATCGGATTTGTTACCATGATGACACTTGATTTAGCAATCACGATCTAAAACCACAATATCTAGTATTTATTCATGGTTCATATGTCGCAAGCGTAATTGACCACAAGCACCATCAATGTCATCGCCCTTGTTTTTGCGCATTGTGCAAGACGCTCCACTTTTAATTACCGCGTCCATAAAAGCCATTGCCACATCACGACTAGGTGGGGTTAAAACAGCTTTGCTATCAAAATGCAACGGATTCAAATTAATTAAATTAATATGTGCCGGAAAACCACGCACTAAATTAGCTAACTCCTTGGCTTGCCCAACCGCACAATTAAACGGCACCCCATCTTTTAACATTAGCGAATATTCAAAAATGACGCGACGATGCGTTTTTTCAAAGTAGTATTTCGCTACATCAATTAGTTCACGAATCGTATAGCGTTTGGCTACGGGCATAATCTGCTGACGCAATTCATCATTTGGCGCATGTAACGAAATACACAAATTCACTTGCATGTTTTCTTCGGCAAACTGTCGAATGCGTGGCACCAATCCCGAAGTCGATAAACTAATATTACGAGCACTGATGTTTATGCCACTTGGTGCCGTTACCAAACGTAAAAACTTCATTACATTGTCATAGTTATCCAACGGTTCACCCGACCCCATCAAAACAATATTAGTAACCCCACGCTCCGACGCCGTTGTATTTAATCGATTAATCAAAATTACTTCCGCTAGAATTTCACCCGCTGTTAAATTACGCACTAGTCCGTTTTTACCACTTGCGCAGAAACGACACCCCATGCGACAACCGACTTGGGTCGACACACACAGTGTATTACCATAATTTTGATTCAATAAAACACATTCAATTAAGTCCTTGGTTACCTGTTTACCGCTTTCGACAGCATTTTCCTGGTGTTCATAAGCTAACAAGTACTTTTTGGTGCCATCACGCGATGTTTGTACAGTCACAATTTCTGGTAGTTTGCAGTCAAAATTTTCCGTTAACCAAGCCCTCAAATCCTTTGGAATGTTGGTAATTTCCGACACGGAAACCCCTTGATGTAAAGCTGTAAAAATTTGTTCGGCACGAAATCTAGGTGCATTTAACGGCTTTAACGCCTCTTTCAATTCATCAAACGATAAATCATAGATGTATTGTTTGGTCATGCTAACACCATTCCTTGCAAATTGCGTCCATTACAAAAATCCTTACCTGATATAACTTTTTTTCCAGACAATTGCAAACTATCAATTCGCAAACCACCTTTTCCACAACCAATTACCAAACCATTGCGTGCATTGCACTGTATAACTGCGCCAGGCTCGGCTTTTATTGACACAGGCGTAGCACGATAAACTTTTACCGGTTCACCATTTAAGCAAAAATATGCCACCGGCCATGGATTTAAACCACGCACTAAGTTCATAATTTCATCAGCGGATTTATGCCAGTCAATTTTTGCCATAGCTTTATTTAACATCGGTGCTACGGTCGCACGTTCATGTGCTTGTGGTTCAAATTTAGCCGTACCGTTTTCGATTTGCTTTAAGGCTTTCAACAAAGCTTCAACCGCACAAGGTACCATAGCATGCAACAACTCACCTGCCGTACAGGTTGGTTCAATTTCCATTGATGATGTACAAATAACGGGTCCACAATCTAAACCTAATTCAGTTTGTAAAATACTAACACCAGTCGTTTTATCGCCATTAATCACGGCCCATTGTACCGGAGCCGCCCCCCTATATTTTGGTAATAAACTTCCGTGCACATTAATTACTCCATGTGGGGCCGCGTCCAAAACGTTTTGGCGTAAAATTTGCCCAAATGCACAAGTAACAATAATATCTGGATTAAATTCCCGCAATTTTTCAGCTTCCAAACTAATTTTTGCCGGTTGTAATACAGGAATACCATGTTCTACTGCAAAC
>JAFZSF010000001.1 GCA_017619495.1 Clostridia bacterium
CCCCCCTGGTTGTCACTAACTTTTTAGCGAATAATAAAAAGTGAACAGTGAATAGTAACTGGGAAAAATTAAATTACTTACAATTAAAAAGCCCGCACATCGGCGGACTCTCCTACATTATTAACGACTGCGTCGTTCTTTCGCTAACGCTCGTCACTCTTTATTATTATTGTCGGTTGCTGTCATACAAATTGACTTCGTGGTTGGCCTGTTCTTCATGAATTAATTTAATCTTATCCAATAATTCGTCGTAACTTGGTAAATGCTTAATGTCGTCCAAACCAAAACGTTTCAAGAAATTATCCGTGGTACCATACAACAATGGACGCCCCAAAACTTCCTTGCGTCCCACAATTTCGACCAAATTACTTTGGGTTAAAATCTGAATCGCATAATCGCTTCCCACGCCACGAATTTGGTCAATTTCCAAGCGCGTTACTGGTTGTTTATAAGCAATCACCGCCAAAGTTTCCAACGCTGCTTTGGTTAAATTGCGTTCGCGCATCGGATTTAATACTAAACCGATTTCGTTTTCGTAGGCGGGATTAGTACAAAGTTGATAGTTATTACGATATTTAATCAAATGGATACCACAATCGCCACTGAATTCACCTTTTACAAATTCCAATGCTGTTTCGGCTTCTTTTTTCGATACTCCCAGTTTTTGGCAAAAGATTTCCACCGGCAAACCATCACCACAAGCAAACAAAATCGCGGTAATTTGATGCGCCAGTTCCTGCACGCGGTTGCTGGGTGCTGGTTTTTCCGCACTGCGGTCGCGTGTTTTACGCGCCAAACTCGCTGTCGGTAAGGTCAAAATTTCCGTCGCCAAAAGCCCCTCCCTTCACAATTTCAATTTCCCCAAACATTTGGGTTTGCTGGCAAGTCACCAACTGACGTTTCAATAATTCCAAGACAGCCAAAAAAGTGTTAATGACTTCGCTACGCGTGATGTCGGCTGCAAACAATTGACTGAAACGAATCCGGTCTTTGGTTTTTAACCGCGTCACTACATCTTTAATTTTATCGGCTACAGTAAATCTGTCAAGTTTTATTGTGGTCTTTTCGATTTTTGCCGCATTTTCACCCACGCGTGCCAAAATTGCCGTAAACGCGTTAGTCAAATCATCAAAACTGACGCCGTCCAGTTTCCAGTTCGTATTGACCTTCATCACAGCTGGTGCGCGGTAGTAACGCCCCACCTCGTCCATGGTTTTTAAATCCTCGCTGGCGTCTTTGAATAAAGCGTACTCTTCCAAGCGTTGGCGCAACAATGCTTCACTGTCCTCGGGTTCCTCTTCCTCCTCAACTGGCTTTGGTAAAATTTGTTTACTTTTAATTTCGACTAAGATTGCCCCGACTTCGATAAATTCACTTGCCAAGTCCAAATCCAAAGTATCTAATTCGTTCAAGAACGATAAATACTGGGCAGTCATATCGCCCAAACGCACCGTTTTAATATCCAGTTTATGTTCACGCACCAATTGCAATAATAAATCAATCGGTCCATCAAAGTCAGTCAAATGAACTTTCACTTCTTCACTGGCGCGTTGAATCATGCCCATATCATTTTTAGCTTATAGAAACAAATGCCAAAAGTCAAGGAATAACGCGCTCAACCAATTTTGCATAAAATCCAACACATTAGTAAAGTAAATTACTACCACTAAAACGATTAATGCTACCAAATGGTTTTGGCGCATAAAACGGACATAACCACTTTGCGGCGCCAATGAAGCAATTAAGTTAAACCCGTCCAATGGTGCAATCGGCAGCAAATTAAAAGTCGCAAACACAATGTTAATCACCATCATAAACAGGAATAAATATTGCCATACTGATTTTCCCGCCAATAATACATAAAAGAACGACGCAATAAATGCCAACAGCAGATTAGTGATAATCCCTGCTAACGAAACTAAAACACAACCCCAGCGAGGGTGCTTAAAGTTATTAGGATTAACTGGCACCGGCACCGCCCAACCAAAACCGAACAACAAAAAGCACACTGTACCCAACCCGTCCAAATGCTTCGCCGGATTTAAAGTCAAGCGTCCTGCATACTTAGCCGACGGGTCCCCGCACCATAACGCTACCAAACCATGCGCCACTTCATGTAGTATCAATGCGGATAAAACCGCAATCAAATAGAAAGCCAGTAACGCCAAAGTTTGGTATATATCATCACCGGTACGCAGTAAATCTAACATTGTCGCCTACTTATGCCCCCAAGCCAGGGATTTGATAATTTTGCATTTCTTGCCACAAAGCCCCCATACTGGTTGACAGCGCTTTTTCCGCCGCGGCTTTCTCTTCGTCGGTCATGTGTTCGTATGCGTCAGATTGCAAAGTGTCCAACGCGTCTTGCACCGCCGTTGCTTTGCCACGCACGGTGGAAATTTGTTCGTCGGTAATCGTATTGCCTACGCCGCCCAAAAGTTCTTTTAACTCATTATTTCCCGTTGTCTGCATGTCTTGCAAGGCTTTATCCAATGCATCTTGTACTGTATCCCCAATACCAGGCACCGCCAAGACGCTTTCAATCATATCTTGCACATCGGTTACACTTAATTCAGCAACCGAATTAATCAAATCTTCCGCCAAACCAGCGGGGTCACTTTGGATTTTATCAATCAATTCGCCCAATTTTGAGTGGTTAATAATGTTTGCCACATTCACAATTTCTTGCAAAGTCTTTTTCCATTCTGCTTTGGGCAAATCCAACATATCCAGTAACATTTGGATATATTCGCCACCGTCCGCATTAGCCATACTTTGCAATTTAGTGCGTGCGTAATTTTTTACCGGCGGGAAATCGTCCACCAATTGATATAAAGCATCAACCAAGCGGTCAATCTTTTGGAATTTAATTTGGTCATAGGTCTTGCCGATAAAGTCGGGGTTTGTATCCTTGGTGGCATTATATTCAGCTTGCGTAATGACTAATTTTTCCATGTAGTTTAAGACCGCTTGCACTTGGGCACGGTCTACTGCGGCTCCCTCATCAATCAAGCGCGTTTTTTCACGGTTAATATCATCCGCAATCGTAACATAATCGCGTAAGACATGCGCCACATCGACAATATCCTTACCTAAGGTTTCCCAATAACCTTGAATACGGTAATTGTGTTCATCATAATGGGTTAACGCGTTTTCGCCAATAAACATCGGGATCAATTCATCAACCAAAGTTTTTAACGCCGCGTCATTGGTAAAACTATTATCCATCACTTTACCATAAGTCAACAAGTTGTCCAAGTTTTTCAAGCCGACCATTTGGACGGTAGCAAATTTGGATAAACGGTTACCCAATACATAGATTAAATATTCGCCTTGTTGGTATTGACCATAATCATTGGTTAATCGGGCCGTACTTAAATCAAAGTAATCTTGCGCTCCTAACCCACCTTGCGCTAAAAGGTTAGTCATGGTATCTGGTTCCGCCAAGCCGTTGTAGCTAACTTGGTAAATGTTTAGCGTTTCCATAAAATCAATGATATTGATTAAATCTTTACGGACTAAATCCAACTTTTGTTCGCCGATATATTGAACTGCCGCCTGTAAACCAGCTGCGTATTTAGTATAGTTGGTTTCGCCCGCAGCCAAAGTTGCGCTCAAATCGCGGTCGGTCGTATTGTTTTTAATTAATAAACCGTAGATACTGTTAACATAAATATCAGTACCTTCCAACTTGTCCAAATTATCATCGAAGGGGGTACAGAAAATTTGGTCCATATCACCCAAAATTTGGTTGGCCACATTCAAAATTTGCAAATCAAACGCTTTGTTAATAAAGTTGCGTAAAATTTGATAATCCTTTGGGGTCAAACTGGTCAAATCAACTTGACCGTCTTGGTAAGCATGCTGAAATTTTCTCATAACGGTCATAACATCTTGCGCATCAACCACTAATTCCAAACCGCTATTCAAATCTTGTACCAAGTTAATGTCGGTCGCGTTTTCCACCCGCACCGTCAATTGATATTCCAACGCTTGATTAGAAAAGAATTGAATGCCACTGTACTTGATAAAGTTGTTATAAACTTTTAACGGCCCGTCCATTTTTTGCATGAAGGCAGCCACCTGCGCCTTATCCACTGAGTTAATCGACGAGCTAATCGAGGAGCTAATCGAGGAGCTGAGTTCATCGGTATCGACCGCCACCGACGCTTGTGTATGTACTGGCGTACTGTCCGCTTGTTGTGCCGCGTATTCACCCGCATGGTTGACAATGCCCACTAAGCCATTAATCGGAAACAAGAAAATCACGAATAACAACACCCCTTGCAACGCACCGACCAAAGCGCCCCAGCCCGCGTGTTTTGGCAACTTCTTACCGTCCTTTGTGCGCTTGGGTGCCATATAGTGTGCCATAATGGCATAAATGATTAAACCAACAAACTTAACCACAAAATATAACGCGTAAAAGACTGCCAGGTTCAAAAACGCTAACATAATGCCCAACGCGTAGTCTTTAATGTAAGCTTGAAATGGTACAATGTAATCGCCCAAGTTTTGTTGCAAAAACTTAACCAATTGTTCACTACCATAGGCGACCGCTTCATCTGGCGTATATCCGGCAATTTTCAGATTAACATGTAAAACACCATTCACGACTAACGGTGTAATGAAAAACGCCACTAATAATAAACCAACAAAAATAATCAAGCGCAAACCAGCCCGCTTAACTCCGCGTCCCATACCGAACAATGCCCCAGTCACCACAAACACCACAAAAACGGTCAGCATACCTAACGAAAGAAACGGCGAAATTTTATCAAAGATATTATTCATTACTCCTATTATACACATAATTGCCCACCTTTTGCAACGATTTATAGATTTTTACCCGCATCAAACAACATCATTTCCTGTCGCTATTTGTCGATAAAAAAAGCCGGCAAATCACCGGCTCTTTTTTTACATGTCATTTACTATTATTTGTGTCGCCTACGAACAATCACTGTGGCGGCTATCGCACTGATCGATCCTAAACCAGTTACCAATCCACCACCAATCGCGGCACCGAGATTGAAACCGTTTTTTGAACCTACGGTGACGGTTTCAGTATCTGTATCTGGTGTGGTCGGTTGTTCTGGATTTTCCGGTGTGGTCGGTTGTTCTGGATTACTGGGTTCTGGTTGTTCCGATATGGCTTCCCATTGCGCGGTTAAAGTCATATCTGCGGTGACTGGGGTTGCGAAATCATATTCATCGTCACCAATAAACCAACCTTTGAAGGTGTAACCATCTTTTGTTGGGTCGGTTGGTTTGGTTACTAAACTGTCTACACATACTGTTTGGTTATCAATTGTTTCATTACCACCATCTACATCAAAGGTAATGGTTTTGTTGCAATCCCAAACTGTGTTGATTGTTTTATAAATATCAACCCAATCATCCTGTTCTTCGTCATACACATCTGCATATATTTCATTCCAATGTTCATTCCAATGTTCGTTGGCATACTCTTTCGAACATTCACAATAAATCTTGGTTAAATTATCACACCCATTAAAAAGAGAGTACGAATCTGGGTTTTGATATATCTTGGTTTTATTAATATCCTTAACACTTGCTGGAATGCGAATACATTTCAAAGCACTACATCCACTAAAAGAACAACTTGTAATGCTTTCTAAAGTATCTGGTAAAATTATTTCAACAACTTTGTCCGAATAATCAACAGGAAACCCTCCAGCACCAATATTAGCGCTAAATATTGAATAAAATGAAAAACCACCATAGTAAAATACATTTCCGCTAATTTCAGTTACATTGTTAGGTATAATCACTTTCAAAAAATCAAATTGACCAGCGTATTCCATACCGATGTCAGATAAAGTAGATAAATGTCCATCATCTATATAAAAATATTCTTCTTTATCAAGCACACCAACAGTCGGTTCGCTATCCGCATTAGCCTTTTGACCCACCGTCAAAATTAAAGTTACCGACGCCACTACGGTTAAGACCAAAGCACTTAAGACTGCAATAATTGCTTTTTTGTTCATCTTTCCTCCTCGGTTAATATGTGTAGTTTTACAAGATACTACTTGTAGTTTACCTTCTACCCCGTGAAATTGTAAAGTGAATAATGAAAAGTGGAAAATCAACCGCACCGTATTTAATTTACTAACAAAAAAGCCCGCCATGGGCGGACTTCCTACACTCTTCACTCGCGTCGTCCTTTTCGCTAACACTCGTCGCTCTTTATTATTTCTTTTGGTTTTTGATTGGGTTGAAAATGCGTCGCGATAAAATCATATAACTGCGCCTCGGTCGCGTCTTGCAAGCTCACCAAATTATAGGTATCCATAAACTCAATTAACTTATCACCATAACGGTTACTGCGATCGGAAATATAACGAATCAATTTAGATTTTTCTGATTCGACCACTTTATCATTGTTTTTCACATGTATATTACCGGCATCACATTTTTTTAATTTCATTAATATATTTATATGCAAACACCAGCTTAAATATAACAACAAAAAAGCTCGGATTCCCCGAGCTTTTTATGATTAAAAAATTTTTTCTTCAATTTGTTTCTCTAACGCACATTTCGCCACAAAATTTTGCAATTGCGGAACAGTTGCGTTGCGTAAGCCATTAAGATGGTTTAATTCCATAAATTGAATCAATTTATCACCATATTTGCTACTATTTTCCGAAATAATTTTAATTAAACGATCTTTTTCATTAATAGTAAATGTTGTAAGTTTTGCCATTTTTTTCACCACTTTTATTGTTTAAATTTTATTTAAGTTTTAATTAACACACGCTGTATTTAATTATTTTTTAGCGCGTTCGCCAATAATTTTTTCCGCGACATTCTTGGGTACTTCATCATAATGGTCAAAGACCATGTCGAAGGTACCACGACCTTGGGTCAAAGAACGCAAGTCAGTAGCGTAACCGAACAATTCAGACAGCGGAACCAAAGCATTAATAATTTGCGTACCTTGGCGGCTATCCATACCTTGTAATTGACCACGGCGTGAAGAAATGTTACCCATAACATCACCCAAATAATCTTCTGGGGTTTCAATAACCATTTTCATAATTGGTTCCAACAGAACTGGATTAGCAGCACGGGCACCATCTTTGAAAGCAATTGAACCAGCAGCTTTAAACGCCATTTCCGAACTATCGACTTCGTGGTAAGAACCATCATAAACGGTAACTTTGAAGTCCACGGTTTCGTAACCAGCTAAGACACCCGAGCGTTTAGCTTCTTCAATACCCTTGTTAATCGCAGGAATATATTCCTTCGGAATTGAACCACCGACGGTCTTATCTTCAAAGACATAGCCTTTGCCAGTCGGCAATGGTTCCATAATAATCTTACAATGACCATATTGACCATGACCACCGGATTGCTTAATGTATTTACCTTCCACATCAACGCGTTTACGGATCGTTTCACGGTAAGCAACTTGTGGTTTACCCACATTAACATCGACCTTGAATTCACGACGCAAACGGTCAACCATAATTTCCAAGTGCAATTCGCCCATACCCGCAATAATGGTTTGTGCAGTTTCAGGGTCAGTGAAAGTTTTGAAAGTTGGGTCTTCTTGTGACAATTTAACCAAAGCCGCAACCATCTTATCCTGCATCTGTTTGTTGGCTGGTTCAATCGCGTTTTGAATAACCGGTTCCGCGAAGTTCATACTTTCCAACAAAATTGGGTTCTTTTCGTCGCAAAGCGTATCGCCCGTCGTAGTATCTTTCAAACCAACGATCGCACCGATATCACCTGCTACCAATTCTTCAATTTCTTTACGCTGGTTAGCATACATCTGCACAATACGACCAACGCGTTCCTTTTTATCTTTCGTACTGTTATAAACATAACTACCAGCTGTCAATTTACCACTGTAAACACGGAAGAAGCACAAATTACCCACGAACGGATCGGTAGCTACCTTAAACGCCAAACCAGCGAATGGTTCATCATCACTACTCTTGCGTTCAATCATTTCTTCTTCGCCGGGTCGATTACCTTTAATGGCTGGAACATCAACCGGACTTGGCAAGTAATCCACAATTGCGTCCAACAATAATTGAACACCTTTGTTCTTAAACGAAGAACCGCACAATACTGGGGTAAATTTCAATGAAATTGTACCTTTACGCAAACCAGCACGAATTTCCGCTTCGGTAAATTCTTCACCCGCGAAGAATTTTTCCATCAAAGCATCGTCAGTTTCTGCCACCGCTTCAATCATTTGTGCACGATACTTTTTCGCTTCTTCTAACATATCGGCAGGAATTTCTTCCACTTTCATATCAGTACCCAAATCATTGGTATAAATGGTCGCCTTCATGGTAACCAAGTCAATAATACCGCGGAAGTCTTTTTCCGCACCGATTGGCAATTGAATTGGCACTGGATTAGCTTTCAAACGGTCACGCATAGTTTGCACCGCGCGCAAGAAGTTGGCATCATCGCGGTCCATCTTATTAATATAAGCAATTCTCGGAACATGATATTTGTTAGCTTGACTCCAAACTTTTTCGGATTGCGGTTGTACACCAGCACGGGCACAGAAGACTGCCACACTACCGTCCAAAACCTTCAAACTACGCTCAACCTCAACGGTAAAGTCCACATGGCCGGGCGTATCAATAATGTTAATGCGGTGATTTTTCCACATAACCGTTACACACGCCGAAGTAATGGTAATACCGCGTTCTTGTTCTTGGACCATCCAGTCGGTTGTTGCCGCACCATCATGCACTTCACCAATTTTGTGTGTCATACCGGTGTAGTACAAAATACGCTCAGTCGTTGTGGTTTTACCCGCATCGATGTGCGCCATAATACCAATATTACGGTAGTCCTTTAAGTCAGTTGTTCTTGCCATAATTAATTTTTCCCCTTTATTATGTAAATCAGATATTTTTAACAGCCAAACGCGTCGGTAGGCTTACCGACGCGCATTTTTAAATTGGCTTACCATTTATAATGTGCAAATGCTTTGTTTGCTTCCGCCATACGATGCATTTCTTCTTTCTTCTTAAATGCACCACCAGTTTGGTTGTAAGCGTCCAACAATTCAGCGGTCAAGCATGCTTCCATACCGCGTTCACTGCGTTTACGCGCCGCATCAACCAACCAACGAATCGCCAAAGTTTGACGACGCGCCGGACGAACTTCGCATGGAACTTGGTAGTTGCTACCACCCACACGACGCGCTTTAGTTTCCAAAACCGGCATTACATTTTCCAATGCTTGATTGAACGCCGTCATTGGTTCCACATTAGTTTTCTTTTGCAAACCTTGCAAAGCGTTGTAAACGATTTCTTGGGCAATACCCTTTTTACCGTCTACCATCACTTGGTTAATTAATTTAGTAATCACTGTTGATTTATAAATTGGATCGGGTAAAACTTCCCGAGGTGTAATTCCACTGCGTCTAGGCATTATTTCTTCCCCCTCTTAGCACCATATTTTGAACGGCCTTGGTTGCGTTTAGCCACACCCGCGCAGTCCAAAGCACCACGCACGATGTGATAACGGACACCGGGTAAATCTTTAACTTTACCACCGCGTACCAACACCACACTGTGTTCTTGTAAATTGTGGCCTTCACCACCAATGTAGCAAGTACCTTCTTGCTTGTTCGACAAACGCACACGCGCCACTTTACGCAAAGCTGAGTTTGGTTTTTTAGGCGTAGTAGTCTTTACTTGTAAGCAGGTGCCGCGCTTTTGGGGGTTTCCTTCCAAAATTGGGGCCTTACTCTTACTTTCGGACTCTTTGCGTCCTTTTTTGATTAACTGGTTAATCGTAGGCATACTTTCTCCCTTCTCCTAAATGTTATAAATGATAGTTTATCTTTTTTCAGAAAACTTGTCAATGTAGATTTTATAATTTTTAAAAATGTATTTTATGGCAATTATCGATTAATTTCAGTACTGCGTTGTGCGTTGATATCATTAGCTAATTCGTCAACCATATAACGGTTAAAATTTAGTTGTCCAGCGGTAATATTTTTTTCACGAGCCGTGATGACACCCTTGGCAAACAAATCCGCACTAACGGCTTCGCTCATGTGAAATTCATCGCCCGTCGCCTTACCAATCAAATTACCTTGCTTATCACGGAAAGCGAAAAATCCCCTGGCTTTACTTTTAGCGTCTTGCACTTTCTTTCCTAACTCCATGCTTGTATTATACCATAAAATAATCTTTTGACAAGTAGCAATTTATTTTCTATCATTATGGTATGAGGTTTACCTACCCGATGGTATTCATTTTTAATGAAGACGAGAATATCTACAATGGTTATATTCCCGACTTAACTTTGTATTGTGAAGGTGAAACTCTGGAAGCAGTTTATGCTTGCGCCGAAGAATTGATTAAGTACTATTTCCAACTGGCAACCAAGTATGACACCGAAGTTACCGCCCCATCAACCTTAGAAGAAATCAGTCAGAAATGGACGGGCTACAAAGTTTCTTTAATCACCGCCGAAGTCGCTGATAAAAAATAATTATTAACTAAAAAAGCCGGCAAATCACCGGCTTTTTTACTTGTCATTTACTATTATTTGTGTCGCCTACGGGCAATCACTGTGGCGGCAATTGCACTGATGGTACCTAAACCTGCTACCAATCCACCACCAATCGCAGCACCGATATTGAAACCGTTTTTTGAACCCGCGGTGACGGTTTCCGTGTCAGTATCTGGTGTGGTTGGTTGTTCCAGGTTTTCCGGTGTGGTCGGTTGTTCTGGATTACTAGGTTCTGGTGTTACCGGAATGGCTTCCCATTGTGCGGTTAAAGTCATATCTGCGGTGACAGGGGTTGTAAAATCGTATTCATCGCCATTGTTATCGAACCAACCCTTGAATTCGTAACCTTCCTTTGTTGGGTCGGCTGGTTTGGTGACCAAACTGTCCACGCATACTGTTTGGTCTGCAACATTATTGCCACCGTCGGTATCAAAGGTAATGGTTTTGTTGCAATCCCAAACGACCTCTGCATCACAACTATACTTCCAGGATTCATCCCATCCATCTAATTTTGTTTCTATTTCACAATAAATTCTATTTAGATTTTCACAATTACTAAAAATTCCATCACCCATTTCTATTACACTAATTGGAATTTGAGAATCTTGTAACCCACTGCAATAAGCAAAAGCATATCGACCAATTTCCTTTACATTTTTAGGAATGATAATATTTACCGGTCTGTTTACCCCATCAAAAGCATGCTCATCAATTTTTTCCAAACTATCTGGCAAATGTACCGAGTTTATTGCTGTATCACCACCTTCCCAATTAGCAAGTGCCCAGCCACCAATTTCTTTAACTCCTTCTGGAATATATAAATCAACACCATCCCAATCACCATCCTCAGAAGGTCCAAATGCACCACATGACGACCAACAACCATGACTTGAAAGAAAATTCCATGTCCTGTTGGAAAATCCACTTAGCACACCATTATCATTAATATTAAAGTCATCCCATTCATCAAGCACAATTATTCGGTTTTCGATTTTGGCTGCACTGGCATTGTGTCCCACTGCGAGAACCAAACTGATGGACGCAATAATCATTAAGACAATCGCACTGAGTACTGCTATAAATCCTTTTTTCTGCATATATTTTCCTCCTCGGTTAATATGTGTAGTTTTATAAGATACTACTTATAGTTTACCTTCTACCCCGTGAAATTGTAAAGTGAATAATGAAAAGTGAAAAATCAACCGCTCCGCATTTAAGTTACTGACAAACAAAAAGGGCAACCCGATTGGATTACCCTTTTTCTAAGCATAGTTGAAATTATTTCAATTCAACAGTCGCGCCGGCTTCTTTTAATTGAGCTTCGAATTTCTTAGCATCTTCGGCTGGAACTTTGTCCTTGATGGTTTTTGGAGCGCCATCAACGATAGCCTTAGCATCGCCTAAGCCCAAACCAGTGATTTCTTTAACCACCTTGATAACATTGATCTTGTTTGCACCAGCGTCTTTCAAGAAGATTTCATAATCGGTCTTAGCAGCCGGAGCATCAGCAGCAGCGGCAGCGGCACCAGCGGCAGGAGCAGCAGCAACGCTCATTGCGGCCGCGCTAACGCCGAATTTTTCTTCCAAAGCTTTAACCAAGTCGGCAGCTTCGGTTAAGGTTAATTTTGCAATTTCTTCTACTAATTCTTGAGTTTTCATATTTTTTAATTTTCCTTTTAATTTTTTATTTTTTAGATTTTTGTTTTTGCTTTTGAACTGGTATGGAACGCTTATTTATTTGCTGCGTTAATTACCATTGCCAAGTTACGCGGCACCGCATTGATCACGGTAGCAATTCCGCGTGCACCACTGTTGATCAAGCCCATCAATTGAGCGATCAAAGTTTCCTTGTTCGGCATTGTTGCCAAACGCACAACCTCATCTTGTGACAAAACTTGGTTGCCAATCAAACCAAACTGGAACGCCATTTTATCTTTGAATTTTTTTTCTTTGATAATCTTGGCGGCACTAACTTCATCAGCATTTGAAAATGCCATTGATAAAGTACCGTTCAATTTGTCGTCCAATCCTGTAATGCCCAAATTATTCAAAGCAATGCGGACCAAGTTATTTTTGTAGACATGATATTGCACATTAGCGTCACGGAATTTACTGCGTAAATCAGCATCTTCCTGTGTGTTTAAACCTTGATAGTTTAGGAACACAACGCTCTTGGCATTTTTCACTTTCTCTTCAATTTCCTTGACCACAGCAATTTTGCTTTGGAAATTAGCATTTGTTTGTTTTGCTTTAACTGCCATTAAACCTCCTTTTAAGGAACATAATAGCAGATTGCGGTTTGATTATTCACCTCGGCAAGATTTACACAGATGCCACTTGCTTTCTTCGGCTATTAAATTCTTATGGCTAAGATAACACACCCTGCACCACTTGTCAACGCTTCCGTGTGTTTTATTTAATTTCACAATCATTTGTCGTTGATAATCCAATCACAAAGTCCAAATACTGTTCTATATCATCATTAGCATAAATCATTTCTCCGTGTCCAAAAGCATAATCAAAAGTCGGCACTGGTAAATTTAATAATTCAACCTTGTTTAAATCTACGCGCGCTAAATTATTTTGTTTGCGAATCAATAACTGTGGCTCCACTGTTTTATCATTAACAATTCCGGCACGCATCATTTTATAGGGCGCCTCTGCATAATGCTTATTCAAATCAATTAAGACTTGCAGCGTTGTCGCACCATCAATTTGATTTTTGTGTAAACTTTCCACCAATGGACGCAATTTAATTTGTTCACGGTCTGGTAATTTAGTTTCATCTTCAATCCACGCAATTTGCGTTTTTAAATCTGGTGTAAGTTTCGGCAACATTGCCGGAATTATGCGTGCTTCAAGTGCTTGCATTAAAGCTTGACCATGAAAAACCTTCAAACCGACTGGCGCTAAACCTAATTTGACCCGCGCCATATCGTTATAATGATGATGTGGCGAAGTGGGTTCAGCATCTACTGTAACTTGGTCAGTATAATAGCCAAAACGGAAATGTCCGTGATTCACACCGACAGCAATCATTAAAGCATGTACGCCTTCAATTTGATTTAATAATTTCACAGCAATGCGTGAGAAATTAAAACAGGTCGTCGGTGTATTAACAGTTGTTTCACGCGCAACTAAAAAACTTCTATAAGGATCATCATTAGGGTGATTACGATGGTCACTGAAAAAGATTCCCTCATCGTATTTAAAAAGCTGGCACAGGCGCATATATAACCACAATGCCTTTCCTTCCGGCGTAGCTTCATGACAATTTTCCCAACCGATTTGTTTAATTAAAGTAGGATTAACAGTAAAATCTTGATCATCTTTAAATTCATGATGATAGGGCGATGGTTTTCCATCACGATCACCTACGGGGTTAAAACGATAAACTTTTTTAGCTCCCGATTTTTTCACAACAATTACTTTCTTTTTCATTTCATACTTAATATATAACTTTTATTCACTAGATTTCAATACACAGGGCTAAAAAAAATTAACTAATTTACTTTTATATGCGCCAAATAACTTGAAAAAAAACTCACTCCGTGGTAATTTATTTCTTGTCATGAAAACATTTTTGGTGGTCGGTTTAGGTAACCCCGAAGGTAAATATTTTGAAACTTGGCATAACCTAGGTTTCAAAGCTGCCGAGCGTTTTGCCGGCGACTTAACTTTCACCAAAAAGGGCAACCAAATATTGGCAACTACCCACGAAAACGGCCATAAGATTATGATTCTGAAACCATTAACTTATATGAACTTATCGGGTCAGGCCGTGGTCGCGGTTTGTCGTAAATTCAAAATTCCCGCCGAACAAGTCATTGTTTTCGTCGACGATATTTATTTAGATATCGGTACCGTGCGTCTGAAAAAAAGTGGCAGCGCCGGCGGACACAACGGTTTAAAATCCGTTAGTGAACTGTTACAATCCACCAGCTATGTAAAAATTAAAATCGGTGCCAAACCCCAAACTGACATCAAAGGCAATACCGCCGCTTATGTTTTATCCAAAATTCCCGACGAAGTGCGCCCCGCATTAAATGAAGCCATTGACCAAGCGGTCGCCATTGCGCACGATGTCATCGCAGGTGTTAAATGACTTTAACCGTCGGACAAAATATTACCATGGACGCAGTCAAAGCCGCCCTGCGCGACCAAACAGTCACGGTTCACGGCGACATTATTGATGTTACCCTGCCCAACCAAACCGAGATTGTCCGCATCATGTTCGACGGCGACACGATTGAAGATTTGCGCTTAATCGACGCAGCAACACGGGCGTTTGTCAAAAAGTTACCGCTGGTTAATTTAAATACAGACCTCAGTTTTTCTTTGGCGCTTGATATTCTGAAAAACATTTGTCCCGACCGTGATTGGTCCAAAGTCACCGCCCCCACCGCGATTTTACCGAATTACAACTCAGCAATTTCCTTATTAGCTGACGAATTAGCCACCGTCAAAAACCAAACGGTTTTGCTATTTGTTGGTAATACTAAAACCGCTGAAAATTATTTACGCAGTAAAAAGATCGACTTCGTCATCACGAAAGGCGCAGCATTTCCCGGCTATATTAACCTTATTCCGTCTACCTTTCCACTATCTTGTCAAATTGATGATTTACTAATTTACAGTCTGACCGACACCAACCCCGGTAAAAACGCCGATGTCAGCAGCCTAATCACCAAAACCAAACATGAATTTATCATGCCCTTGGTTGGCGAATGTGTCGTACATTCATTACACGGCATTGGACGCTTTATGGGTATGAAACAATTAGACTTACTCGGTGACGGCCATGTGGCAGAATATTTTGCTTTACAATACGATGGTGGCACCATGGTCTACCTAGCCAAAGACAAAGTCGACATGTTATCAAACTATGTTGGTGAACCAACCCGCTTACATAAAATTGGAGGGCAAGACTTCGCCAATGCGAAGCAACGGGTTCGGCGCCGATTGCAAGAACTCTCCTTCAAACTAAGCGACCTTTACCGCCAACGCGCGGCAATCAAGCGTCCGCCGTACGAAATCTTTGCCGACAATAACGCGGCTTTTGCCGCCAGTTTTCCTCACCCATTAACTAAAGACCAAACCAAAGTCATGGACGATATTTACGCGGACTTAACCAGTCCTAAATTAATGGACCGCTTAGTTTGTGGCGATGTCGGCTATGGTAAAACTGAAATTGCTTTCCGTACCGCTTTTGTCGCAGTTATGAACGGTTATCAGGTGGTTCTACTTTGCCCCACTACCATTCTTTCCGTCCAACATTACCAAAATGCACGCGCCCGCTTTGAACAATTTGGCATTCGAGTCGCTGTCTATAACCGCTTTATTACCGCTAAACAACAAGCCCAAACTTTGGCAGATTTACAAGACGGCAAGATCGATATTATTATTGGTACACATAAATTGTTATCACTAACCAAAACCAACTTTCACCAACTCGGACTTTTAATTTTAGACGAAGAACAACGCTTCGGAGTGGAAGCCAAAGAAAAAATTAAAAAATTAACTCCCCATGTCGATGTGTTAACCTTGTCCGCGACCCCGATTCCCCGCACCCTGAATTTATCACTCATGGGACTGCGCGACATTTCAGTGATTACTACCCCACCCAAAGACCGTCTGCCGGTCATCACCAAGGTCGGCGAGTTCAGTTGGGAGTTATTATGGGAAGCGATTGACCAAGAACTGGCACGCGGTGGTCAAGTGATTGTGATTTATAACACGGTGCGTGATATGGCCGAGTTTGCCCGCAAAATTGCCGTACGCTATCCTAACAAAGTCGGCTATGTCCACGGACAAATGCCAACCACCCAAATCGAAAACACGATTACCAAGGTTTATGAACACGAAATTGACATCATCGTAGCGTCCACCATTTTGGAAAACGGCATTGATTTAACCACTGCCAACACTTTGTTTGTTATTGGCGCGGATAAATTAGGTTTAGCACAAATGCACCAATTGCGCGGTCGCGTCGGGCGCAGTACTACCCAAGCCTATGCCTATTTAACTTACCCACACGCGGACTATGTCGCCGACGAAGCCATGGAGCGCATTAACGCGATAAAAAATTTCTATTCGACTGGTGCCGGTTTTAATATCGCCATGCGCGATTTAGAAATTCGTGGTTCGGGCGAAGTTCTGGGTGCTAACCAAAGCGGCCACATTGAAGAAATCGGTATCGAAGCCTTCGCGCAAATCTTAAACGAAATTGCCGCCGAAAACCGCGCCCGCCGCGACGACATCGACGCACAATAAAAAAGTCTAACCCACATTTGGATTAGGCTTTTACATATAATACTTTTTAGTAGCGCTTTATTTTATTAATAACTGTGTAGGTAGCGCTAGCAACCGCCGCCGCACCAAATATTACCATAAAAACAATCAATACGGTACGCGCCGTAGTTGCACCTTTGTTGGTTAATGTCATTGAATAACCGGATTCACTAACCGATATTTTATAAGCATCAATTTTACCAATACTTGTGTAGTTTTCGCCATTATCGCTAGATGTAAAAAATACACCATCAGCAACTTTATACTTCATTTCGTTTTCTTCAAACTCTGAATTTTCGCCAGTAACAGTCGTAATTGAAGCTACCGCATTATTATTATTTTTTAAGTTCATCTCTATCTTAATTTTTGCTCCAAAAATAGTTTCTTCACCAACATAGGTTCCATGCGTATAGCTTTGTGATGACATTATAATCAATGCAATTAACAAAATTACAAAGATTGCCGAAGCACAACACAGCGCCGGAATTTGTAAAATTTTTTTAATTTTTTCCATTTTGTTTTTCTCCTTTTCTAGCCCCATGGGGCTATTTGTCAAAATTTTACTACCATAGGGCTAAAATGTCAATAGAAAGAATATGAATATTTTAATTGCCGAACGAATTAAGTCACTCATGCAAGCACACAATCTAAACCAAGTTGCACTTGCTAAGGCTGTCGGCATAAAACAAAATACAATTAGCGCTTGGCTGTTAAAAAAGAAAGAACCATGTATTACCAGTTTGTGGTTATTGGCAGATTATTTCAAAGTTGATATTGATTATTTAGTCGGACGCAAAGACTATTAAAAAAAAGCCCGCACATCGGCGGGCTCTCCTACATTGTTCATTTTTAATTATTTATTATTCATTATTGACGAGTAAATTCCAAAACATAGGCGTCGATCGTATCTAAATCGGTTTTAACTTTTTCGCTAATCGCCACATCGCCTACACAATAAACTTCGTGTTCCAAGGCCAACACCGGCGTGGTCGGACGCAAACGCGCCGGAATTTTTTTATCCGTCATAAAGGCATTCAATTTCTTGCTACCCCCACCAATCTTTTCAAACATATCGCCGTCTAAACGGAAACGCCATTTGGCTTTCTTGGGCAGTTTTTTAGCATCAACCACACACAAACCGCGCTGAATGGCTAATTTATAACTAATTGTTTTGGTAACGGTAATCGTACCGAAACCTTCAATCAAAGCTTTCCCCACCTTGAAAGAATATTCTTTGAATTCCGGACGCGTTTCGCGGCGTACCAAGCTAATGTATTCGTATTCCTTGACTGCGTAAGCGTTATGTGGCAAGGATACCCTTTCCCCGTTCAAGCCGTCCGCGCTTAACGCCATAATCGCCTCAATGTGTTTCAGTTCGACATCTTGGCGCAAACCTAATAAATTCAAACCATAATAAATGGTGCGCGTAATAATTGAATCTGGCATATAGAAACGGTTTAACGGAATCCGCACTACATTTCCTTCACGCGCGATGCCATTCATATCACACTGGTTAGTAATATATTGATTATCGCGTGCTGCCAACTTAGCGAACGCTGCCAAATTCTCTGGTGCCGCACGCCATTCCTTGGTAATCAACGGCATCACCATATTACGAATATAGTTACGACGGTAACTGTTATCTTCGTTGGTGTCGTCAACCACATGCTGAATATTATTACGGTAATTGTACGCAATAATATCAGATTTTTTGATTTCCAAGAAAGGACGAATATAAGGTCCACTCACGGGTTGCATACCCGCGGCACCGTCCAAGCCACAACCACGGAACAAGTGCATTAAAACCGTTTCTGCTTGGTCATTCAAATGGTGTGCAATCGCAATCTTGTTAAGCTTATGTTTTTTTAACGCATTTTCAAAACATTCGTAACGCAAAATACGCGCCGCCGTTTCCATACTAACTTTATTCGCCGCGGAATATTCCGGCACATTTACACTATACTTAACGAACTCAATCAAATGTTCATCGCAATACTGCTTAACAAACCTAGCGTCACTATTGGCCGTACGACGAATGTTATGGTTGATATGCACTGCCACAACTTCAAAATGTACTTTCTCCGCTAAATTGTGCAGAATATTTAACAGTGCCATACTGTCTTCGCCACCAGACACCGCAACACCAACACGATCCCCCGTGTTAATCATTTTATGGTCCGTAATAAATTGAATAACTTGTGCTTCCATCAACAGTAGCTTATCACATATCCGCTTGACAATCAAGAGTCTTGGATATATTATATATATAAGTTAAAAGACAGCCGCAAGGGGTCTTTTTTTTAAGGAGAAGAAAAAATGGCTAAAAAAGGTAACCGCGTTCCAATGGTATTGGTTTGCACAGAATGCAATCAACGCAACTACGATACGGAAAAAAACAAAAAAAATGATCCGGAACGTAAAACGTTAACAAAGTATTGCCGCTTCTGCCGTAAACACACGGAACATAAAGAAAGTAAATAAGGAGGGTGCATGGGTTCAAAATCAAAACGCAGGCACGCACAAAAGCAATACAATCGGGCGCAAAATAAGCCCGCTGCTTCTACGGACGCAGTGGTCGCTGAAACTACCGATACCGTTGCAGCGGAACAAACTGCGACTGTATCAACTCCGGTTGTCATGACGCCCAAAGCATTCCGTCAAGCAGAAAAAGAGCGCGCCAAACAAGCGAAATTAGCGCGCAAAGAAGAAGCTAAAAAAGCGGCGGAAAAAGCGAAAGACAAGAAAGATAAAGAAAAGCAACCGTTTTTCTTGGTTCGCTTCTTCAAATGGCTGTGGCGCAGTTTAACCAGCGTTTTCAGCGAATTAAAAAAGGTCCACTGGCCTACCCCAAAACAAGTCTTCAAAGCTACCGGTATCGTTTTAGGTATTGTAGTTTTGTTTGGCATTATCTTGTTGGCAGTTTGGGTCATCTTCGGACTATTACATTATTTATTGGTTAATGGCAGCTTATCCGGCTGGTCAGCCTTTTAAGGAGAAATTATGGAAGAGAACAAAATTACAGATCATGAATTAGCAAACGACCTCGTCGCTAACGATATGCCACCAGAATTAAATGTGGCAGGTAATCAACGCCGTGACACCGAAGCCCGTTGGTATGTTTTGCACACTTTCAATGGCTACGAAACCGTCGCCGAAGATAACTTAAAAAAAGTTGTGGAAAAGTACCACTTGGAAGACCGTGTGTTGGAAATTTACATTCCCACCGAAGATATCATGACCGAAAAGAAAGACGGCACCAAAATGATTAAAACCCAACACAGTATGCCGACTTACATTTTCGTTAAAATGATATACGGTGACGATATTTGGCACACCATTACCCGTACCCGTGGTATTACCGGTTTCGTAGGCCCCAAAGGTCGTCCACTACCTTTGTCAAATACCGATGTCATGAAGATGCGTTTGGAACGTAAATTGAATACTAAGGTGGCTTTTGAAGTCGACGATGTTGTCAATATCATTGACGGTCCATTAATGGGTCAAACCGCCAAGATTACCGCCATTGATGCCGCAAACCACAAATTAACCGTGGTGGTTAATATGTTCGGTCGCAGCAACAAAGTTGAATTGCACACCAGCCAAGTCAAAGCCTTGGAAAAATAATTAACGGTTCAAGTTAATTAAAACCACCACCCACCGTGGTGGTTTTTTTATGCCCCAAGGTTGAGACTTGTCATTTTAGCAATTTAAGTTTAAACTATCAATAGCACAAAGGAGGGAAAATGTATTATCAGCAAGCCTTCATTAAGCATCTAAAAAATTATCGTAAGGTCAATCACCTGACGCAAAACGAATTGGCTGAATTACTTACTTATTCACCCAAGAGTATTGACAACTGGGAAAAAGGTTTAGCTATGCCACCAATTGACATTTTAATTGACCTTGCCCACCGCATGAAAATTTCCTTAGATCAACTATTAGGCCAAGACGAAACCAGTATTTATGAGCAAACTTGCCACTACATGTTAAAAAAACACCACGACAACAAAAAGCCATTACCACCTCTCACTAATGATCGTCTTGTTTCATACACCTTCAAAAGTTTAATTTTCCGTCTATCAAAGAAACCGACCTTACATCAAGGTACTTTAACTACCCATGCCCAATACACTACTTATGAAGCTGAAATCATTAAATATTTAGAACGCAATCATTACCTAACCACTAAGCCCAAATATAAACTTGGACCTGTTATTTTTGAAGAATGCTTTCTGCGTTATGATCGTTACTTAAAAGACGCTATTTACAACACTACAATCACCTTAAAGGATAAAACTCAACCGCGTACCACTTATCTCACGAAGAAAAATGATCTTAATATTCTCAAAAAACAACTAGCAGACCTCAACACAATTCGTAAAATCTATTACAAAAAACATTAACAAAATACTTATTTACTTCTTTCGTTGGTCACCTTTGCCTTACTGCTTACTTGCAAATTAAGTTTTGACAGATCAACGCCCTTTTTGGTTAAATCACGGGCAGTTGGTAGCATTACCATGCCCGTACCAAGCTCACAAATTAAA
>JAFZSF010000006.1 GCA_017619495.1 Clostridia bacterium
CAAGCGTAGACATCGCTGTGGTCGCCGAAAATTGACAGAGCGTGTGTCGCTACTGTGCGCGCCGCCACATGCACAACAGCGGGCAATAATTCGCCCACAATTTTATATAAATTCGGAATCATTAACAACAGACCTTGACTGGCAGTAAAGGTAGTACCGAGCGTGCCGCCCAAAAGTAGACCATGTAAAGTGCCGGCAGCGCCAGCTTCGCTTTGCATTTCAATCACGGCAGGAACGGTGCCGAGTAAATTAGTTTTACCTTTATTTGACCACTGGTCGCAATATTCTGCCATATCCGAACTGGGGGTAATTGGGTAAATTGGGGCGGCTTCGGTTAGCATATAAGCAGTGCGTGCTGTGGCCTCGTTGCCAGAAATGGTTTCATAATTTTGTTTGGTGGTTTGTTTTGTACTCATGTAATTATTCTAGCACGCTTAATGAGTTTGGTCAAAAAAATGCGCTGACCAATTATGACAAATTTTGTCATTCTGCATATATCTAAATATGTTAAAAATTGGCGTAATTTACGGTGGAAAAAGTACGGAACATGATATTTCAATTTTAACGGGTCTACATTTGGCGAAGCATGTAACCGAAGACTATCAAGTGGTATTGATTTATTTAACACATGATAATCGAGCAGTGGTTGGTAGTCGTAAAATTGATGATTATATTACAGGCAAGGCGGCTAAGGCACGGGAATTTCGTAGTTGGAAAAAGTTAGCGTGTGTTATTAATTGCTGTCATGGCGGTATGGGTGAAAATGGTACTTTGGCGGCTGTGTTAAACTTCCAACAAATACCGATCACCAGTTGTGGTGCGGCAGCAGGGTGGTTGCAACAGAGTAAAATTGCAACGCGCGAAATTTTAACCGCAGCCGGTTTTACGCAACCACGCTTTCAAATTTTAACTGCTAACGAGGTTGATTCGGTTAAATTACCGCTGCCAGTTGTGGTTAAGCCTGAAATGCAAGGTAGTTCGATTGGTATTACGGTAGCACACAATCAGAAAGAATTAAAAGATGCCTTGTCAACGGCTTTAACCTTAGATGCGCGGGTAATTGTGGAAGAGTATATCGCCGATATGCGTGAAGTAAATGTGGCAGTAATGCGCGAAAATGGACGCATTGTAACTTCGGCTTTGGAAGTCGTTGGTGGGGAAAAATTCTTTTCATTTAATGAAAAATACTTTAATATGGATAGTGGTTTTGTAAAAAAAAGTGGGCGTACACCTGATGATGACTTTTTGTCACAAATTGAAACACAGGTTAAAGACCTCGCGCAGCGTGCGTATCAATTGTTTAACGATGATGGAGTAGTACGGGTTGATTTTATGGTACAGGGTGACAAAGTAATCTTAAATGAAATCAATACGGTACCCGGTTTCATGGCTTATCATTTATGGTTAAAAGCCAAGGTGCCTTATGGTGTTGTGATTGATAACATGGTACAAGATGCAATTACGCGACAACAAAAAAAACAGCAATTTGTGACGCGTTTTGATAGTGAAATTTTGCGTAAAAATCGTCAATTAGTGGTTGAAATTTAATTCACTACATGGTACAATTAAATTTGTATTATGAGTAAATATGACAGTACAATTTTATTAAATAAAACACCGGCGTCCTTTATGGAAAACGCTTTTTTGGACGGCAGTATTTTAGGTAATGGTCGTGTCGGTGTGGCGATCTTGGGGGCAATCTCCAATGAACAAATTTTGATTAACCATAGCGCCTTGGTTCATCATGGAAAAAATGGCGTCTTACAAGATGTTAGTGATGATTTCATCAGTTTGCGCAAAAAGTTTGCCGACGGCAAAATGTTGGAAGCCGAACAGCTTTTGGAAAAGTCTTTTATCAAAAAAAATTGTCATTTAGCGCCGGCACAACCTAAGCCTATGGTCAAAATTAAATTGGATTTTTATAACACGGGCGTGATTACCAATTACGAACGCGTAACCGATATGAAGAATGGCGAATTGGGCGTTAGTTTTTACGCTGACGGGAAAGAACAAACAGTGCGTCGTTTATCAATTGCGAAATCGACTGATGTAATTGCCTATCATGTGGACAAAACTAATGGTAAAATTCGTGTAACGATTCAATTGCAACCTTGTGATGCCGGTTCTAAATTTAACCAAGTTAAATATGAAAACGGATATTTTTATTTCAGTTCGCGTAGTGAGAATGGCCGTGATTATGGCTTAGTTATGCGTTTGGTGGTTGCTGGTGGTACGGTTAATGTCGCGGGTAATGTGGTAACTTTAAAAGATGCCAATGAGTTGACTATCTTAGCCAAACCGTTTGTTAATGCTGATGCTTATAGTGAATTTAGTAAAATTAAAATGGAATTGTCTTTAATCAAAGATAACTATAACAAATTGGCAACGCGCAACGCGGTTCCGTTTAAAAAGATTTTTGATGAAACTAGTTTAGAATTAAATACCGCTAAGACCGAAGCGGATTGCAAAGATTTAATCGATAAAACTAATAACAACGAATTAACGCCCGAGTTAATCGAAAGAATGTGGAATTTCTCAAAGTACTTGTCCATCTGTTTAGATGGTGGATTGTTAACTCCGGCTGGTTTGTGGTGCGCAGATAATAATTGTGATAATGGCGTTGCGGCTTTGGATGGTGTAGCACAATTGTTATATTCTGGGGTGACAAAAACCTTTACGCCTACTGCTTTATTAAAATTGCTGGATTTTTACATGAATTATGAATCCGACCTGAAAAAAAATGCCGCACGTGTTTACGGTATGCGTGGTTATTTCGTGCCCAGAATTACCGCTATGGACTCGGCAACCTTTGGCGCCGTTGATGCAGCAACTTTGCACTTTATTGCTTCGTCAGCGCTGGCGGCAAATTTGTTTTATGAATACTATTTGGCGACTGGTGATGAAAAAGCATTGAAGAGTAAAATTTTCCCTTTCATGCGTGGTGTTTTTGATTTTTATTCAGATTTCTTAAAATTGGATGCGTCGGGTAAATATGTAACGATTCCTAGTTACAGCCCGAATGCGACACCAGGTAATTTAGTGGCTGGTCGTCCGCTGGTTAATTTCGCCTTGGCATCTTCGTCGACCATTGATTTCTTGGCTTTACAAACTTTGTTAAATAACTTGATTGCTAGCGCTAAATTATTGAATACTGCTAAAGACGAAATCGGCGTTTGGCAAGATATGTTAACCAAAATTCCGACTTTGAATGTCAACGGCGATGGTTGTTTAAAAGAATACACCAATTCGGTATTTGTCGATAAAGTTGAAAATGCGGGTGTTATGCATGGTTATGGTTTATACCCGTTAAAGAATTTTATGGCTGCAGATCCGCAAATTACTTATCGTCCAGCAGTGATTCAAGGTGCAACTCCAGAAGCAGAAATTACGGCGAGTGTAGCCAGTGCGAATGCGGTCAAAGCGCGTGTGCGTAATGCCGCTGCCTATCAGCCAACGCGTAATTTGGTGATGGCAGCTTGTCAATTAGCTTATGCGGGTGATGTAACCGAAGTAAAAAATTTATTGGTAAAAATTGTTAACAGTTCCGCGACGCCGTCCGGTTTGTTCTTGTCAAATGACTGGCGTGGTTCGGGTATGACCACTAACGATAAACCTAATTTGGATATTGCTGTGTCCATGGGTGTTGGTACCGCGATTACGGATTGTATCTTGCAAAGTTCAGCTAATGTTTTGAAAGTTTTGCCAATTTTGATAGATCCGTTAATGGTTGGTAGTGTAAAAAACTTAGCTACCGATTTTGCGGGCAAAGTTTCGTTAACTTGGGATTCGGGCAAGGGTAAAGTTAGCTTAAAAATTTTGCCAACTAAAACCGTTACGATTAAGGTTATTTTCAATAGTGCGTTCCGTAAGGTGCGTAATAAAGATTTGGCTTGGGATAAGAACATTAACGGTATTGAAGAATTGAAATTAACTGCCGGCAAAGTTTGTTCAATAGAATTAGGTTAATTCACATATAAATAATTGTATGAGAACCATTGTTTTAACCGGTGGTGGTACGGCAGGTCATGTCTTACCGCAAATGGCTTTGTTGCCATATTTGAAACCATATTTCGACCAAATAGTCTATGTAGGCGGAAATGGTGTGGAAAAAAACATCGCGCGACAAAATGGGTTACTTTATCGCGAAATAACAACGGTGAAGTTGCGTCGCACTTTGACATTAAAAAATTTGTTAATTCCTTTTAAATTATGGAAGGGAGTGCGTGAAGCGAAAAAAATCTTGCGCGAATTAAAACCTGCCGTGGTGTTTTCCAAAGGTGGTTTTGTGGCTTTACCGGTGGTGTTAGCCGCCGCTAGTTTAGGCATTAAAGTGGTGGCGCACGAAAGCGATATGTCGTTAGGATTAGCAAATCGCCTAACGGCAAAGAAATGTCATGCCATATGTACAACTTTTCCGTTGAACAAAACCAAATATCCCCAAATGGTTCATACTGGTGCGATTATTCGGCAAAGTATTTACCAGGGCGATGCAACACGAATCAAGTTACCTAATAATGGTAAACCAAATTTATTGGTTATGGGTGGTAGTCTAGGTGCCAGCGCCATTAATCAAGTTGTTTGGTCAGTGTTAGATAAACTTTGTGCACAGTGGAATGTGTTGCATATCACAGGTAAAGGTAAAAATAACACCGCGTACAAACACCATAATTATTTGCAAATTGATTATATTGAAGCGCCGCAAAATGCTTTCGCGTGGGCAGATATCGTTTTGGCGCGGGCTGGTTCTGGTACGGTTTCTGAACTTTTAGCGTTGCAAAAACCGGCCGTTTATATTCCGTTACCTAAAAACGAAAGCCGTGGTGACCAAATACAGAACGCTTCATATTTACAAAGCTTGGGTGTTTGTGAAGTTTTAGCGCAAGAAAAATTAAGTTCGGCAAGTTTGTTAAAAACGGTAAATGAGGTTTATCAAAATCGTCAGGACTATATAGCCAATTGCGGAAAACAAAGTTGGATTGATGGTACCAGCAAAATCATTGATTACTTAATATAAAATTAGTGTCGCCATTTTGCGCATTCGCACTTTCACAGTCAATTTGATTAATGGAAATTTCGTAAGCAGTACGGGTTTGTACATCCCCGTTGTCTAAGCGTTTTTGGTACTCGCGACTTTGGATACGCCCCAAGATATGAACCTGTTCGCCGACGATAATGTTTTTGGCAAAGCGAGCATTGCGTCCCCAGGCAATCGCGGGCAAGTAGTCACTCTTATTCCCGCTACGATTACAGGCTATTAATAGGTCGGCAATTTCACGATTAAATGGGGTCGTACGATATACTGGCATTTTACAAATGTAACCTGATAACTCAATCATATTTGGATTATTAGTATCAATATCGTCAGTAATTTCGTGTACGAAAACTGTTAGCATCAAGCGACTGCGGTTATTTTCAATTTTGTTATAACTGCGGAATTCGCCTAAGATGGCCAGGTTATCACCTAGCTTAACATCATATTGTTCTACTAAGTCACGATGTAGTGTGACCGGAATCGTGTCAATGATGCTAGATAGCCGACGCACCGAAATTTGAATGTTACAGTAATCACTGCCGTAATAATCGTTGCACGGTGTTGGATTGCTGACAACTAATCCATAAAGATAAACTTTGTTTTCCATAATTTGTTTTTCTCCTTTTATTATTTTTATGGTAATGATTTTAAGATATTGAGTTCCGTTAAATTGCACAATCGCGAATAAAGTCGAAAATCATAGAAAATTTGTCGGATTGTGGGGAAAGATAGCGAAACATTATCCAAACCGCATCAATTTAGCATATAAAAGTTTATTTAGTTTACTTTACTGCCACTTTGTTGTAAGTTTTTACTTATAATGATTTCAATCAAAAGTTTTGGGATTGCGGGAGTAAGTGGTTATATCGTTGATGTTGAAGTCGATATCGCCAAAGGTTTACCCGGTTATACTTTGGTCGGGTTGCCTGATAATGCGGTAAAAGAAGGTAAAGAACGCGTCAAAAGTGCCATTATTAATTTAGATTACAAATTTCCGGTTGGTAATATTGTTATTAATTTGGCACCTGCGGCTGCAAAAAAGGAAGGGGCCAATTATGATTTACCAATCGCTATTGGAATTTTAGCCAATGCGCATATCATCACTAAGCCGTTGACTGAGTGGGCATTTATGGGAGAATTATCTTTGAACGGTGAACTGCGCCGCGTGAATGGTGTTTTGCCAGCGTTATTGACCGCGGTTGAACACGGAATTAAAAATGTAATTATTCCGGCTGATAACTATCATGAAGCATCTTTTGTTTCTGGAATTAATATTTACACTGCGCGTAGCTTGGGTGATGTAGTTAATTATTTTGCCGGTGATATGTTGGAATCGGAACCGTTGGAACTGGTGCAACATGCTAATTTCGAAACACTGTTAGCAGACGCGGTTTACCCATGCGACATGAAATATGTGCGTGGCCAGTTTGTAGCTAAACGGGCTTTGGAAATCGCGGCTGCGGGCGGACATAATATTATTTTGATTGGACCACCCGGCAGTGGTAAAACTATGCTTGCCAAATGTTTTCAAACGATTTTACCACCAATGACTTTTGCGGAAAGTATGGAAACAACTAAAATTCACAGTTGTGCTGGTTTGTTAGACGCCGAACATGGTATCGTGTTGACGCGTCCATTCCGTTGTCCACACCATACAGCATCAAGTGTTTCCTTGGCTGGAGGTGGTAAATATGCGCGCCCTGGAGAAATTTCGTTGGCGCACAATGGTGTTTTATTCTTAGATGAAATGCCAGAATATAATCGCGGTTGTTTAGAACTTTTACGCCAACCATTGGAGAATCATAATATCATGATTTCACGCGCGGCGATGACCGTAGAATATCCGGCCTCATTTGTGTTAGTGGCCAGTATGAATCCTTGTCCTTGTGGTTATTATGGCAGTCGCATTCAACGCTGCAAATGTACTCAATCTAAAATTCAACATTATTTAGGCAAAATTTCTGGACCGCTTTTGGATCGTATTGATTTGCATATTGAAGTTGACCAAGTAACTTACGACGATTTAACTAACGATAAATTAGCAGAGGATAGTGCTTCAATTAGGAAGCGAGTTACTGCGGCGCGGGCAATCCAAAACCAACGCTTTGCAGGAACCGCGATTCATAGCAATGCTACGATGGACGCAGCGATGACTAAGCAATACTGTGTATTGGATCAGGAAAGCGAAGCAATGTTAAAGACGGCTTTTGAAAATTTGAATTTATCGGCGCGGGCGTACACACGCATTCTTAAAGTGGCACGCACGATAGCAGATTTAGCAGGTTCGGAAAAAATTCTACCTGAACATTTAAGTGAGGCAATTGCTTACCGTAGCTTGGACCGCTATAATCGGAGTGTAGATGAGTGATATTAAGCTAATTAAGTTAGGCGATGAAAATTATCCAAAAGCGCTTTTGGATTTAAAAGACCCGCCAAAACAATTATATGTCAAAGGAAATTTGGATTTGTTGCAACGACCAATTGTTGCGATTGTTGGTACACGCGATTGTACGCGTTACGGAATAATGGTGGCCAAAGATTTGGCAGCACATTGCGCAGACGCGGGTTTTGTGGTGGCTTCTGGCTTGGCGGAAGGAATTGATACTGCAGCGCACCAAGGGGCTGGACACGCGACAATCGCAGTCTTAGGAAATGGGCTGGAAGTTTATTACCCAAGTAATAATCATGATTTGCAAGATGAAATCGGCGAGTATGGTTTGTTGATTTCGGAATATCCGCCAACTTTTCACGGAGGAAAAACAACTTTTCCACAGCGTAATCGCATTGTAGCCGCCTTAGGACGAGCTGTAATTGCGATTGAGGCCGATTTGCATAGTGGAACCCTAATAACTATGCGTAAAGCTCGGGAGCTAAATCGTGCCATATATGCAGTACCGGGAAATATTAATTGTTATGCCAGCCAAGGCACTAATGATTTGATCGCTAACCATGGTGCTCATATGGTCACCAGTGCTGCTGATTTAATTAAGACGCTGACTGGACGAATAGGGAATGCTACAACTAGTCGACCGGTTAAACAAATTTCTTTGGAGCAACAGAACATTTTAAGTATCTTGAAAACCGATGAAGTTCATTTTGATGATATTGTGCTGGAAAGTGGGTTGTCTGTGCCACAATTGTCAACACTCTTGACAAATATGGAAATGATTGGTTTAATAGAGAAACTACCAGGCAATTATTTTGTTGCTAAGTAAGTTGAGGAGACACATGAAACTTGTAATTATTGAGGGTATTGGTAAAAAAGATACAATTAAAAAATATTTAGGTAATGGTTATCAGGTGATGGCAACAGGTGGCCACTTTCGTGATTTGAAAAAACGCGAATTATCGGTCGATGTTGATCATGGCTATGCGCCACAATATGTGATTTCTTCAGATAAAAAAGATGTCGATAAATCCTTAAAAGAAGCTGCCGCCAAAGCGGAAGCTGTTTTGATTGCAACCGACCCTGACCGCGAGGGAGAAGCAATTGCCTACCACTTAACCTATATTTTAGGAATTGATCCAACTAAGGCTCAACGCATTGAATTCAATGAAATTACCAAACACGCGATTAGTGAGGCATTAACGAAACCACGCGCGATTGATATGAATTTGGTCTATGCTCAACAGACCCGTCGTGTTTTGGACCGTTTAGTTGGTTATAAATTATCGCCAGTTTTGTCGAAAAAAATCAAGTCTGGTTTATCGGCTGGTCGTGTACAAAGTGTTACTTTGAAATTAGTGGTGGAACGCGAACGCGAAATCCAAAATTTTAAGCCAGAAGAATATTGGGATTTTTGGGCACATTTAGAAAAAGATAAATTGAAATTTCGTGCGGCCTTATATTATGGTCCTGATGGTAAGCGCCTAAAACCTACTAGTGAAACTCAAGTTCAATCAATTGTTAAATCGATAGAAGGGGCGCAATATACCGCCAAAGATGTAAAAAAATCTATTACAAAGCGTCATGCTCCGGCACCGTTTACTACTAGTTCAATGCAACAAGATGCGGGTGCAAAATTAGGTATGAGCTTGAAACGCACAACGATGGCAGCACAAACCTTATACCAAGGTGTTCATATGGGTGAACGCGGTATGACGGCGTTGGTAACATATATTCGTACCGATAGTGTGCGTGTGGCGGTGGAAGCCCAAGCTGCTGCCAAAGCCTATATTACACAGAAGTATGGGGCGGACTTTGCACCTGCAACACCCAATATTTATAAAACTAAAAAGACTGCCCAAGATGCCCACGAAGCGATTCGTCCAACGCATCTTGATATTACACCAGACGAAGCCGATAAATATTGTAAACCGGACGAAGCGAAACTTTATCGCTTGATTTATAATCGTTTTATTGCTTCACAAATGGCCGAAGCTACCTTTAACAGTGTGCGCGTTGACATTGATGCTAATCAATATACATTCCGTGTAACCGGTCGTACGCCATTGTTTGATGGCTGGTTAGCAGTTTATGGTGGCAGTAACAGTAAAAATAATAAAGAAGAACCGGAAAAGGAAGGCGAAGACGAGGCTGGCGAAAATGCGGGAATTTTACCGGAAATTAATGTTGGCGATTGTTTGAATTTTAAAAAATTGGAATTTATTCAAAAGTTTACGCAACCACCTGCGCGCTATACCGAAGCGACCTTAGTTAAAGCTATGGAAGAAAAAGGAATTGGTCGTCCTGCAACTTATACACCAACAATTGCGACTTTGTTTGCCCGTTTGTATATTGAGAAAGAAGGTAAAGCTTTGAAACCAACCGAACTTGGTTGTGTAGTAGTTGATTGGTTAATTCAATATTTTCCTGAAATTATGAATACTGGTTTTACGGCCGAAATGGAAGATAAGTTAGATGATATTGCTGCCAATGGTATTGACTGGGTAAGTGTGGTTGATAATTTCTATCGACCGTTCATTAAAATTGTGGATACTGTGCGTGCGGATGATGGGGCGGCGAACCGAATGAAACCAGTCGAAAGCGATGAACATTGTCCCAATTGTGGTCGCGTGATGCTAATTCGTGAAAGCCGGTTCGGTAAGTTTTTGGCTTGTAGTGGTTATCCGGAATGTAAAACCACCAAACCTTTTGAAAAGCCCGTTTGTAAATGCCCGAAATGCGGTAAAGATATTTACAAACGCCGTAGTAAAAAAGGTAAAACTTTCTATGGGTGCTCGGGGTATCCTAATTGTGATTTTGTGGCTTTTGATGAACCAACTGGTGAACTATGTCCGAAATGCAAAAGTCCTTTGGTAAAAGTCAAAGATGTAGTAAAATGTAGTAATCGTAATTGTCAATAAGGAGGTTGAAATGGAATTACATGGAACAACAATTATTGCTGTCAAGCGTGATGATAAAACGGTCGTAGCAGGTGACGGTCAGGTTACGGCGGGCGAATCGGTAATATTAAAAGGTAATGCGGTTAAAGTCCGCCGTTTGTATGACGATAAAGTCGTGGCAGGTTTTGCTGGTTCGGTTGCTGACGCCTTTACTTTATGTAATAAGTTTGAAGAAATGCTACAAAAACATTCAGGTAATTTACTGCGTTCGGCGGTTGAATTAGCACAAACTTGGCGCACTGATAGGGCGCTAGGTAAGTTGGAAGCGATGATGATTGTGGCAGACAAAGAACGCGTTTTACTATTAAGTGGTGATGGCAATGTGATTGAACCAGATGGCGGATGCGTTGCTGTTGGTAGTGGTGGTAACTATGCGTTGGCGGCTGCCAAAGCTTTGATGAAAAACACCAACATGTCCGCGCGCGAAATTGCCAAAGAAGCCATGAATGTTGCCAGTGATATTTGTATTTTCACTAACAAAAATCTAACGATTGAAGAATTGTAATTTTTTTATTTCAATTAAAAAAAGTGTGTCAGTTGTGGCACACTTTCCCTTTTTAGGAAATTGTATTATGAGGCTTTGCGGAGTTGGCGGCGACGAGTGGTGTCAAGGCGTTTTAAGGCGCGGGCAATTTTTTTGTATTCGCGCAAGGTTGCCGTTTCCAATTGTTCAGTGGTTAATTTCTGCTTGATGGAATTGATAAAGCAAATATACATAGCTTCCCAGAAGGTTGGTACACCCATTTCTTCAATCGCATTATATTTTTCGGCAAAGCGTTCTTGCAAGTCTGGGTCTTTCAAATAATCAATCATGTTTGCTTCATTGAAAGCTTGTGGAATTTCAAATGGAATATGCGTAAAAACATCTTTGAAATTGTCATTATCCAAAATGTAATTGTTGTAAACCAAAATCATAACATTGTCCCAATCTTCACGATTAGATAAATTCAAAACAAAATCTTTTTTATATTTTTTGCGGTAGATGGGGTGTAATGTCTCGCTGATGCGCGCTAATGACACACCTTGTTCAATGGCAGTGACGAAATCATCATATAATACTTGGTGCGTAATGAAGCGTTCGGCATCAACCAGATAAGTGCAGAATTTATAAAGTTTACCTTTGGTGGCGGACATAGAATACTCGGGTAAGCTGGTATCTTTATTAACAGCAAATTTATTATATGGGGCGATGCCGTTTTTGTCTTTGTAAATGGTACGATCCATTAAAAAACAGGCTGCTGTTTCGATAAAGTAGCGTCGCAAATAGCGTTCAAGGTTTTGTTGTGATAGTAAGTTCTTTTTTTCTTCGATGCGTTGTTTACGCTTGGCAGCATGCTCGGCGTTAATATGAATAACAGTTGCATTAGTTAAATCAATTGGGGTTAAATTATGTGGAGTTTTTTGTGGCACTGGTGAAACAGTATTTTGTGTCGCAACAGGTTCATCAGATGAAACATAATTTGGGTCGTCCAATGAAATTTCGGTGTTGGTGTTTATCTCATCAATTTCTGTGGTTGGTGTGGCGGTAATTGTTTTGGGTTCATCAAAATGTTCTGCGTCTTGTTCTGTGATAAATTCAGCAGGAATCTCAGCGCTGAAAGTTTCGGGTGTGTTGGTTAAAGCTTCGCGTTGGCGTAATAGTTCGTCATTGGTGGTATTTTCAATAGCGATAGTTGGGTTATAATGATTGGGTTCGGCACTTGGTAAATCGATTTCGGGTAAATCAATCATGGCGCGTTCGCGTTCGTTGTTGGTGAGTTCTTGTAAGCGTTTATCGATTTCTCGTTCGCTGGCATAGCCATTATAGAATGGTTCTAAATTATCTTCATCGGTAATTTCATCGCGCATAAGCACATCGTCTTTATTGGTCACAATTGAAGTAATATTAGACGAACTATATTGGGTTGTGGCGGGAGCAAGATTTGACTCGGGTTTATCTTGGTGGAAAAATATTTGATAAAATAAATAACCAACGGTTGGTATCGACAATACAATGCCAATAAAAAAGAAAATTGGTTTACCGGTTGGAATACCAATAATTGATAACACAATGCCTGTAATACAAAGCACGATGGTTATCCAAACTAAATTACGCTTGAAAAAATCACTCATTTTTCCCCCAATATTATTTAATCTTTATAATAATATAATAATTGCGGAAAATTGTAAAATGTAATATAATAATGTCATTTAGTAAGGAGGATTATGGACATTTTTCCAAAGGAAATTGTTGAACAGTTAGATCGTTATGTCATTGGTCAGAAACAAGCTAAACGCGTTGTTGCGATCGCTTTGCGTAACCGTTATCGTCGTTCAAAATTACCCAAAAACATTGCTGATGAAATTACACCGAAAAATATCATTATGAAAGGCCCAACGGGTGTGGGTAAAACTGAAATTGCGCGTCGCTTGTCTAAATTGGTAGGTGCACCGTTTATTAAAGTTGAAGCGACAAAGTACACCGAAGTTGGTTATGTTGGTCGAGATGTGGAAAGCATGATCCGCGATTTAGTGGAAGTCGCTATCCGTATGGTGCGGGATAAAAAATATGCTGATGTACGCAAAAAAGCCGAAGAAATTGTTGAAAAGAAGATTGTTAATGCAATTGTGGCTGAAAAGAAAAAGAAAGTTAATGACATTGCCGAAAATTTATTGTACGAACAATCTTTGAACGAATATCGCGATGGCAAGTTGGAAAATTTCTTAATTGAGTTTGATGTTGTGCGCGAAATGAAACCAATGGTCGATATCCCAGTTGGTATGGGAGTTGGTATTGAAATCGGTTCAATTTTTGATAAAGTGGCGCCCGGTATTTTCCCTAAACAAACTAAAAAGAAAACCATGACAGTTAGTGCCGCTCGTGAAATGTTTATTGAAGAAGAGTGTAGTAAATTAATTGACCCTGATACGATTAATTCCGAAGGGATTGCCTTAGCGGAACAAAGCGGTATTATTTTTATTGATGAAATTGATAAAATTGGTGCGACGGGTGGTGGTAATGGTCCAGAAGTTAGTCGTGAAGGCGTTCAGCGCGATATCTTGCCAATCGTCGAAGGTTGTACGGTTCAAACTAAGTATGGCATGATTAAAACCGACTATATCTTGTTTATTGCGGCTGGTGCGTTTCATGTTAGCAAAATTGATGATTTGATTCCGGAACTGCAAGGTCGTTTCCCGATCCGTGTTGAGTTGGATACTTTAACCAAAGATGATTTCTACAAAATTTTAACACAACCCGATAATGCGATTACCAAACAATATCAAGAATTGTTGGCGGTTGATAATGTCGAATTGAAATTTGAAAAAGACGCGTTAATGTTGCTGGCTGAGTTAGCAGCAAACGAAAATGAAACCAACGAGAATTTGGGTGCGCGTCGCTTACATTCGATTATGGAACAACTATTGGAAGATGTTTTGTTTAACGCGGGCAGTAAGAAATCACAAGAAAAAGAAATGATTGTGATTGATAAGGCTTTCGTTGAAAAAAACATGAAACAAATGATTAAAAAATTTGATTTGCATAAATATGTTTTATAACTGTTTTTGTAAACTTTGATGTATCAATTGTATATCGGCAACAAAATGCTGTGGCGTACTTTCAAAGCTTTGCACGGTAACTGGCTTACCGTGCATTTTTTTTACAATTACAATGTGTTGCTCTTTGTTGGTTACACAGAAAAAATTATGTTGGCAATGACGACAACGTGTACTGTGTATTTCAGTGAATACCTGATGTGGGTTGAAGGTATTATCTACGCGTAGCGGTACGCGATAGGCTTCTAAAAGTTTGGCGACATTCTCGTGAATTACACCAGCGCCGTTATGAGTTAAAATGTCTAATGAGTCGAAATCCAAGCACGGAATAGTTTGCGTATTGGGTACGAGATGCGGGTTGGCAGTTTGAATTCCATTGGTGTCAGTATAATTCTTATAAATACTGGCGTGCATTAATACTGCTAAAATTGCGCCAGTATAATCACTGCCACCACGCGTAAAAATAGCGGTTTTGCCATCGCGTTGACCGTAAAAGCCACCGATAACGAATGGTATTTGCTGTTTTAGGTGTTGTTGTTTAATGCGTTGCTTAGTAGCTGATAAATCAATAGTAGCATCAGGTTTAATGACTAGAATATCATAGGCATCAATGAACCGATAGTTGAGATACATTGCGAATAATTGTGCTGATAAGTATTCGCCGCGTGATACAATAAAATTGTAATCGGTTGGGTTTTCTAATATGGCTATACGGGTTGAAGATAAAATTTTTTGATAATCATCGTACTGTTTTGTTGATAGCAATTCACGCGCTAAATCGTTAAATCGTTTTAGAATTATATCCAAAATCGGTGCGCCTTTGGTTAACCGAATTAAGTCATCAGTGACTTTGGTTTCGTAAATACCAAATTTGCCTGGTGCAGAAACAACGATGACCTGTGGCTGGGGATTGCTGGCTACAATATCCCTGCACAGTTTAACTGTTGTCGGAGTAGCCATGGAAGAACCCCCAAATTTGACTATTTCCATAATTATATCATATTCATAATTATGGAATATGTTTTTCGCTATAACAAAAGCAGTTCGGATGCACGCGTGGCTGTATTAAAAAAACTGTTCAAAAATAACGGATATCAGGCTTTTGATTTCGCTGAACCCTGCCAGCAAAAAGGAATTTACTATTTGGAACCAAGGGTATCTGTGAGCCAAGATTTTTGGTGCAAGGTAGTTAAAGGTAGCTTAGTGTTCGGTTATCAAACCGTGGTAACAAATTTACCAGATGGAATCACTTATATCAGTTTGAATAGTGATAATCAGTTTATTGAGGAAAATAACGCCTTGACAGCGAAGGCTTTGCGTAAAATTGTTGATGAAACTTATCATAATAAAAACAAAAAAATTTTGTTCTGTGGTGCAGGTAAGTTGACCGCAGCATTAGAAAATGTTTTTCATGATTGGTCGATGGCGGTTCTAAATTTCAATTGGCACAAGCAAACGGAATTGTCGCAGCGCTACGGTAAAAAAGCGTTTTATGAAGTAGCACCATTTCATGATTTTCCTATTATCGTAAACACCATTCCGGCACCGCTAATTAAACCTGCCAATTGGGGCAAGCGTCACAGTGGGCAGATTATTTATGATTTAGCTTCTAATCCGTTTGGGTTTGATTGGTCGGGTACAAAATCAAAAGATTATAACTATCAGATTTTGTCTGGCTTGCCGGGAAAATATTACCCTGAAGAGGCTGCGACAGTGGCGTTTAATTGCATCACGCGTTATTTGAAAGCACATGCCAAACCAGCGTTGGTAATGTGCATTACGGGTAGTGCGTGCAGTTTTGTGAAATTAATTTCAGTTTTGGAAATATTAGTTGCACATTACGAAATTTATCCAGTTATTTCGCCGAATGGTTGTGTCCCAAACCGCTTTGTGGATAATTTAACTTTTCAAGATGAAATTCGCCGTTTAACTGGTCACGAAATCATTACTACCATTGCGGGTGCAGAGCGTTTGTCAAGTATGGCAGATCTGCGTGGTTCGATCGTTTTTCCGGCAACCGGTAATACAATGGCTAAATTGGCTAATGGTATTACGGATACTTGTGTCTTGATGGCGGTTAAGGCGTTATTGCGTAACAATAAACCCTGTGTAATAGGTTTAGCAACAAATGATGCCTTATCAGGTAGTGCGAAAAACATTGGTGAATTATTAAATCGTCGTAACTACTATTTTGTACCATTTAGACAAGATAACCCAAGTGCAAAACCTTATTCGTGTGTTTGTGATTTTGGAAAGGTGTTGGATACCGTCGATGCGGCATTGAAGGGACAACAAATTCAACCTTTATTGTTAAGCGTAAGCTAAGGCATCGGTAATCATCATGCGCAGTATGTGGTATGGTTTAGCACCGATGATGGTTGATACTTTTTGTCCATTACGAAAGAGTAATAGACTGGGAATAGATGTAACTTGGTATTTTTGAACTAGGTTGGGGTATAAATCAGCATTGATACGATAAAATTTGATATAAGGAAATTCGCGTTCAAGATTGGTAATTATTGGCGCCATCATTTGGCAATTTAGACAGCCATTTTCATAAAATTCGATGACAACTTTACCGGTGAAATCAAAGTAGTCCATCATTTATTTTATGGGGTATAGGTGTTTTCTGCCACTTTACAAAGTGCAAATAAATTGCTATCATATGGTAAGTTTCCGTAGCTCAGTTGGATAGAGCATCGCCCTTCTAAGGCGAGGGTCCCGTGTTCGAGCCACGGCGGAAACACCAACATTTAACCACCAATTATTGGTGCTTTTTTAGTGAAAATGGTTGACAGTAACTTTTATTGCATATAATATAATATTGGAACAATTGAAAAAGTGTTCAAATAATCAAAAAGGAAGTTAGATGGATAAGGTTATTGATATTCGCCAGCAATTACCCGATGACCAAGATGTCTATAATTTAGCTGAGTTCTTTAAGATGTTTGGCAATCCAACGCGGGCTAAAATTCTGTATTGCTTGCATCTAAGGGATTTGTATGTGGGTGAGATTGCTGAAATCTTAAAGGTGAGTATTTCAGCAGTATCACATCAATTATGGATTCTGAGGGCTGCTAAGCTGATTAAATGTGTAAAAGAAGGTAAGGAGGTTAAATATTCTTTAGATGATGATCATGTCAATCAAATTATGGCTTGTGGCATGACGCATGTCAAAGAACAATAATTAAGTATGACCAAAGTATTTCGTTTGAAAGATTTAGATTGTGCAAATTGTGCGGCTAAGATGGAAAACTGTATTAAAAAATTGAATGCGATTAAACATGTTTCTGTTAATTTTTTAACACAAAAAATGATGGTAGAAGCATGTGATGACGAATTCGATATAGTAATGCAAGAGGTCGTAAAAATCTGTAAAAAAATTGAACCTGATTGTAAAATTATAATGTAAGGATGTTATGAAGAAAAAATTAGAGCGTATTCTAATTGCGTTGTGTTTGTTTCTTGTCTTATTTACTGTCGACAAACTAATTGATATAGGTCGTCAATTTTCTGGCGTAAATAGAATTTTAATTCCATTTGTATTGTATTTTATTGTTTACTTAATTGTTGGGTATGATGTGCTGTGGAAGGCAGTACGCAATATTTTTCATGGTCAATTTTTGGACGAAAACTTTTTAATGCTGATTGCTACTACGGGGGCTTTCGGTTTGGCGATTTATCGTGGGGCAACGGGACAAAATTTAGAAGGGTTCGACGAAGCGTGCGCGGTTTTATTGTTTTACCAAACTGGTGAGTGGTTGCAAACATATGCCACAAGTAAATCGCGTAAATCAATTGAACATTTAATGGGTTTGCGCCCTGATTATGCTAATCTGGTAGTAAATGAAGCAATTTCCCGAGTAAGTCCCGAAGAAATTACAGTTGGTGCTTTAATTGTGGTAAATCCCGGCGAAAAAATTCCCCTAGACGGAATAGTTGTAAAGGGAACCACGGATTTGGATACGAAAAGTTTGACGGGCGAATCGTTACCGCGTAATGTCCAAATTGATGATGATGTTTTAAGTGGTTGTATTAACTTAACATCGCAAATTACCATACGGGTCACTAAGACATTTTATGATTCAACAGTGGCAAAGATTTTGGACTTAGTCGAAAATGCTGCCATGAAAAAATCCAAGGCGGAAAATTTTATTACTAAATTTGCGCGCTATTATACACCGGCAGTAATTACAATGGCAGTTCTGTTCGCGGTAATTGGCGGAGCTGTAACAGGAATGTGGAGCACAGCACTTTATCGTGCATTGAGTTTTTTAGTGGTGTCTTGTCCGTGCGCTTTGGTGATTTCGGTACCACTATCATTCTTTATTGCATTAGGGGTGGCTTCCAAAAATGGAATTTTAATTAAGGGTTCAAATTATTTAGAAAAATTAAATCACACAAAAATTTTTGTTTTTGATAAGACGGGAACTTTGACCAAGGGAAATTTTGCGATTACTGCTGTTGAACCAATAGAAAAGCGTATGGAAATTTTACATTTGGCGGCGATTGCAGAAAAAGATTCTGGTCACCCCATCGCCCGCGCCATTGTCTCAGCCTACGCCCAACCGATTGAAAGTGGTTATACTCTAACCAATGTTAGTGGCTGTGGTGTCATTGCTACCAAGGGAACGGAGAAGATCTATTGTGGAAATGAACAATTATTGCGTGAGCAGCATATTGATTTTAAGCCGCTGAATGTTGCTGGCTCTTTAGTCTATGTGGCACACAATCAAACTTATATTGGTTGTATTGTGATTCAAGATGAAATTAAGCCCGAAGTTCATGAACTATTGACGGGGCTGGGTGCTATGTCAGCGCAGACGGTAATGTTGACTGGTGATAATGCTGTTGCGGCTGCGCAAATAGCGAAAAAGCTTGGTTTGACTGCGTATCGAGCTAATTTATTACCACAGGATAAAGTAAATGCTGTTGAAGAATTAATTAATACAAAACAAGCCACTGAGGCGCTGTGTTTTGTGGGGGACGGTATCAATGATGCGCCAGTGTTAATGCGTGCCGATGTAGGAATTTCGATGGGTGGTATTGGCAGTGATGCCGCATTAGAAGCAGCCGATATAATTTTAATGCATGATGACTTGCGTGGTATTTTAACCGCTAAATGGTTGGCGCGTCGAACAATGCAGATCGTGCGCCAAAATATCATCTTTTCGTTATTGGTTAAATTTGGTATTTTATTTTTATCGGCGCTGGGGTTTACCAATCTTTGGGTAGCAATTTTTGGCGATGTAGGGGTGGCCTTATTAAGTATTTTAAATGCCTTTCGTGTGCGATGTAAAATTAGGCAAAAATTGGCATTAAAAAAGCGCAATTAATGCGCTTTTTTAAAATCATTAAATATTCGTAAGGTCAACCGGCTTATCGTGAATATCTGTAATCTCGCCTAAGTCGGTGGTGTCGGTCGGCTGAGTTTCGGTTGTCTCTTCTGTATCATATGGTGGTTCGTCAGTCGACGTCTGGGTTGGTGTAGTCGTTGTGGTTTGAGTAGGCGTTTGTTCTATGGTATGACCTTGGTTATTACCAAGTGTGTGTGCATAGCCCAAACTTATAACAAGTTTACCCCACCTGTTTTTAAATTCCATGGATAAAGTACCACCGATGTCACCAAATTGTTGGGTAAAATTGTATGTACCATTAACCGCTGCGCCAATGGTGATATTACTGTTGGGAATTTGATACTTGACACCGATATCGCCACCAAGTGCAAATGTAGCTCCTTTGGTAAAATTAGCACCATCAGTATAGAAAATATCAGAACCGGGTAAAAGATTGGCATTAAAATTCCAGCCTGCTTGATTGGGTTTAGTTGCAATGCCAGTTTTACCCATGACTTGAACCGAATTACCCAAACCATCGCGACCAAAAGTCGGATTAACTTGAACACCTAAGTTCAAATCTAATTTATTTAATAGAAATGTGTAGTCAAATTCGGTGTTGATGATAGTGCGTTGATTGCCAACCAAGACACCAGCACCAAGCGTAATATTTCCCGCATCTTTGTTTTTCGTACTGGAAATCTTCTTTTGAAGTTTGGTAAGTGCTTCTGTTTTATTATTATTAATATCGTAGCCTAATCCGATTAAGTTCTTTTGAATTTTGTCGATACCAAACATTGAAGTTAAGGCATCAATTAAAGCTCCGCGCATTTCAACGGTACCGTAGGATTGACCCGTAACGGCAATTGCTGCATTAATATTTTTTTCTAATTCTTTTTGACTCTTAGTGTCAAGGTTATTTTGTGAAACAATCTTTTTGATATTTTTGATGTATTGCATGAACTCGTCGGCTTTTTGTTGACCAAACTTTTCTGCGCCAGCTTCACTGGAACCTTTTTGGTGAGCCGTAATTTTATAGGTATCTTTAATTTGATTGTACATGTCTTGGATAATCCAATTAGTTACGGCGCCAAGTTCTTGGTTTACATTGCGAGAACCATTGGCTTCAAAAGTAAGATATTCGTTGATACCATCAATTTTATCCATAGAATGAAATGTAGCCTCGTCAGATTGGGTAAGGATACCCGTTTCAGTTTTTAAGCCTAAATTAACATACATAGGAGCGAAGAAGCTACGCGAATAAAGATTTTCTTCATCAGTATGATTTTTCCATTCATCTTCGTTGAGGGCGTAGTTGTACATGGTTTCAACCATACCAGAAGCAACTAAATTCTTAATACCATAAGCACGATAAACATCGGCAATTTTTACCAATTCAGCAATATTTTGCGTGTATAATGCAACCAATTCATTGTCAATTTGTTCGAGCGGAATAGTCTTATCTTTCAAATTACGATAGGGGTGAGATAAGGTCATGACACGGACAGCCTTGGCTTCGTCAGCACGGAAACTGTCTATTAAGTTTTGGGCTTTGGTGTTTTCTTTAACCATATTTTCAATTTGTTTTTTTGGGTTAAGATTATTAGTAGTTAATTTGTTCTTCTGGGCGGAAAGTGGCGTTAAAAACAAAAGACCGGCAGCACAAAGTGCTGAAATCTTTTTAGCAGTGTTCCCCAATTTACTGTGTTTTAATTTTATATTTTCCATGCTCTAATTTTATCAAAAATAACCAGTATAGTCAATATTTGATGAAAAATATTTTCACATTTTTTTATCGACTAATTTAATAAAAAATATGCTTAATAAAAAGTGCTTGTATTTTTGGTTAAAGCATGATATTATAATTGCACATGCGGGAGTAGCACAGCGGTAGTGCGTCGCCTTGCCAAGGCGAAGGTCGTGAGTTCGAACCTCATTTCCCGCTCCAAAATTAAGAATCCTGATATTGATCAGGATTTTTTTATTGTTAAATTGACAATTAAGCAGCAAGTGCTACAATGCCGAATGCGTCGTATTATTACTATCAATCGTGAATTTGGCAGTGGCGGTCGTGAGTTCGGTAAACGCTTGGCCGACAGCTTGGGGTGTGCATATTATGACCGTTACATTTTAGAAGAATTATCAAAGAAGTTATCAATGGACGAAGACTATTTAGAACGGACTTTGGAGACTAATTGGAATCAGTATCATTGGGCATATGGTCGTACTTTGTTAACGGGGCGTTTTGCTACGCAAAATAGTTTATTATTGGCAGAACAACATAAATTAGTTAAGCAATTAGCTATGCAAGGTGATTGTGTCGTAGTTGGTGCTAATGCGGATTTAATTTTGCGTGAACTTAATCCTTTGCGGGTTTTTGTTTATGCCGATATAGAATCTAAGATTGCGCGTTGTCATGAGCGCGAAACTGATGATGAAAAATTTTCCGATCGTGAATGGGCACAAAAAATTAAAGCTATTGATAAGAGCCGTGCGGACAAACACGATATGGTTTCGTCGGTTTATCCATGGGGTGATAAACGCGGGTATGATCTTTGTATCAATACTTCGGCAATGGCAATTAAAAATATTATTCCCGCAATGAAGCATTTTGTCACAAATTGGTTTAAGGAGCAACACCATGGGGATTAAGTTGTCAGATCATTTTACCTACCGTAAATTAATTAAATTTTGTATTCCACCCATTATTATGATGGTGTTTACTTCAATTTATAGTATTGTCGATGGTTTCTTTGTATCAAATTTTGCTGGACAAGTTTCTTTTAATGCTGTCAATTTAATTTTCCCTTTTATTATGATCTTGGGTGGCGTTGGTTTTATGATTGGTTCTGGCGGTACAGCTTTAATTGGCAAAACTCTGGGACAGGGAAACCGCGAAAAGGCTAACCAGTATTTTACGATGTTAATTATCATGACGATTGTTGTTGGTTTGGTACTAACTATCATTGGGGTAACTTGCGCACGACCGGTAGCCAAATTGTTAGGTGCAGAGGGGCAAACCTTAGAAGAATGTGTGATTTATGGGCGGATTGTGTTAGCGTTTATTATTTGCTTCATGTTGCAGAATGTCTTTCAAGTCATTTTACCATTAGCGGAAAGACAAAAACTAGGGTTGTTCTTTAATCTTGCTGGTGGAATTACGAATATTATTTTAGATGCCGTGTTTGTTGGTGTTTTACACTGGGGAATTGTTGGTGCAGCATTGGCTACGGGAATTAGTGAAACAATTGCTGGTGTCTTGCCGGTTTTTTACTTTTTATCCAAGCGTAATACCAGTTTGTTGCGTTTAGTCAAAACTAAGTTTGAGTTTAAACCAATGCTGCATGCTTGCGGTAATGGTATTTCCGAATTATTTTCCAATATTTCTGGTTCAATTGTGAGTATTGTTTACAATTGGCAACTATTAAAATACGCCGGTGCGAATGGTGTATCAGCATACGGCGTGTTAATGTATGTTCAATTTATTTTCATTGCTATTTTTATTGGTTTTACAATTGGCTCGTCGCCAATTATCAGTTACCACTATGGGGCCGAAAATCATGGCGAATTAAAAGGATTGCTGAAAAAGAGTTTGTCTTTGAATTCGTTGGTCGGGGTTGTGATGGCAGCATTAGCGTTTTGTTTGTCAGTGCCTTTCGCAAGAATTTTCGTGGGGTATAATCCAGACTTATTAACTATGACGGCACATGCATTTCAAATCATTGCCATTAACTTTGTAATCATTGGTGTTAATATTTTTATCTCTTCATTTTTTACTGCTTTGAATAATGGTATCATTTCCGCGGTAATTTCTGTATTAAGGACTTTGGGGTTCAAATTGTTAGCTGCAATTTTATTACCCATCTGGTTTGGCGTTGAAGGAATTTGGTGGTCAATTACTTTTGCCGAAAGTATGGCATTAGTAATTTCAATGTCATTTTTGCTACTTAAAAAGCAGAAATATCATTATTAATGATTATTGCAAATTTAATTGTGAAGCTAAGGTTTGCCATGCTTTCATAACAACCTTTTCTTTTTTGCCTTCTAACATGATACGGAGTAGTGTTTCAGTACCGCTTTTGCGAATAACTTTTCGCATACCTTTGGGC
>JAFZSF010000007.1 GCA_017619495.1 Clostridia bacterium
CTCCAAAAATGTTAGTAATTTTTATTCCATTAACCATTTATTATTGATAATTCATTATTCACTTTACAATTTTAGTGGGGGGGGGGGTAAAATGTAAGTAGTATCTTGTAAACTACACATATTAACCGAGGAGAAAAATATATGCAGAAAAAAGGATTTATAGCAGTACTCAGTGCGATTGTCTTAATGATTATTGCGTCCGTCAGTTTGGTTTTTGCAGTGGGGTCCAAAGTCAGCGCAATTAAAACTAATGGAGGAGGTGAATTTGTACTAAATAATGCAAATGATTTTGTAATAGATAATGATGTTACATATGAAAAGTATACAGTAAGAGGATTTAGTGAAGATACAATATCGTTTTTAGAGAATCGTCTAGAAAATTATCCAGATACCGAAATTAAAGTTGAGATGAATATAAAAGATTCGTATGTTAATAGAGATTATTCTTGGTCGGCTATAACAGAAATTAATCCGATGAATCATTGGTTACCTTACTACTACTTATGGGATGAATATAATGAAAATTTAATTCGTCGAGTCACAGGGAGTATTACTTCAATAAAAATGGGTTCTTCTAGTGTGGATACAATTGCTGATGATGCTTTCTATCTAGGGTTTGAAAATGTGCAAGTGCTTCAGTTGCCGCGTTGTATAAGAACGATTGGTGCCAATGCATTCCGCGATTGTCGTAATTTAACAACAATTAATGTTATTCGAACTTCTTTAACATCTTCTGAGAGAAATATCGGCAGTTATGCTTTTGCTGGTTGTGGTTTTACTGCGTTACCAACGAGCCTTTTTAGTGATGTTGATAGTTATGTAACAATTAGCGACCATGCGTTCGCAGAATGTTATGACATGGTTACCGTAAATCTTAATAGTAATGTTGAATCAATTGGTGATTACGCATTTGCCAACTGTACGGGGTTAATGACGGTGACAATTGATGGTACCCCGACCATTGGGGAACACATTTTTGACGGTTGTGGTTATTTAACTGCAATTAATGTTACCAGTGCAGAATTATACAATCATGAAAACTTGGCAGAATACAAAGCACAAGGAATTTTGCATTATATGCAGGCGGTAACAATCAATGATGGTTCTAACACAACGGTTGAATATGTTGAATATGGTGATACGATAACACAACCAGATGATCCAGTGCGTACGGGTTATGAATTCAAGGGTTGGTATGCGGATGCCGAATACACCCAGGAATTTGACTTTAATGCGCCGATTATCAGTGATACAGAGATTTATGCCAAAATGATAAAAAAAACCTATACGGTTACCTTTGATACTTTGGGTGGCAATCTGATTGACCCACAAACTGTAACATATGGTGATTACGCAATTGAACCACCCGCACCGGAAAAGGCAAATGCAACATTTATAAACTGGTACTCTGATTCAGATTATCTGTATAGGTTCAAATTTACTGATAGGGAAATTACTGCAGATACAATAATTTATGCAAAATGGCAATATATGTTAATCGTGAATTATCAAGACGGGGTAACTGCAAATCGATCAATTGATGTGATTCATGGTCAAACTGTTAAAAATTATAATTTTAATGTTAATCCAACGCGTGAAGATTACATTTTTGATGGTTGGTATGTGGATCCAGATTGCCAAACACCGTATGATATGGACGAAGTAATTACCCATAACATTACCATATATGCTAAGTGGAATGAAGCACCAACCTATACAGTAACCTTTATTATCAACGATATGGAAAGCAGTCAATTAGTTAAACAGGGTAAAACGGTTACTTTGCCGGATGTACCAGTTACACCAGGTTTGACATTTATTGGTTGGTACACAGATAATGGTAATGGTGTTAAATTTGAAGCAACGGATCTCATTACTAGTGACTTAACATTGAAGGCTGTGTGGGGTGTAAATCGCTTTACGGTAGTTTTTGTAGATAATGGCAATGAAATTAACAGACAATATGTTAGTGTTAATGGTAAAGTAATTAAACCGAGTAATCCAACTCAGGATGGGTATGTGTTTATTGGTTGGTACACAAATGAAGCGTTGGATGTTGCTTACAATTTTGACGACACGGTAACGGACAATTTAACATTATATGCCAAATGGGTTGAAGATGTCCCTGTGGAAGATGAACCACAAACTAAAGTTAACGGTAATAACAATTTGTCGATTGCAGCAATTGCCGGTGGTGTTGGTGCAGCTGTCGTTTGTGCTAGTGGAATAATTTTGACTATCGTACTTAAAAAACGCCGCAAATTATAATGTGAATTAAAACAGATTTTCAAAACGCACAGACCATTTGCCGGCTTTTATTTGATTTCTACGACTTGGTCGAATACTTGATAAAGGCGGTCGGTGATGTGTAATTGTTGGGTGGAGGCCCCGGCGTGATGTAAACCAATGATTGTCAGGGAGCCGCCGGCTTTGAGATTACCGCTGGAAAGTAAAATATTTTCAAAATCGATGACGGCGGCGGTAGAAAGCAGGTTTGGGTCGATGGTGCCTGCCGACTGCATACAATTATTGAATGTGGTAAACATTTTATCTAAACTGTCGATAATTAGTACCATGTTTTTGCCAATATCGGCTTGTTGTTTGGCTTGGAAGAAAGTCAATAAACATGCCATTAATTTTTCACGGGCGGTATAGTTGGGTTTAGTAAAACAGGCTGTTGGTACATTGAAATTGGTGGGGCGCCCGTCAAAAGATAATAAAATAGGGATTGTGTCGGTGGGGAGAGTAGAAATAATCTGGGCAACTTTGGCGGCGATGTCCGCGTTATCAGTAGCCGGAATTAAAACGGAAGTGCCTAAATTAAGCTTTTGACCAGATAGAGTAAAACTGCGGTCGGCTTTGATAACGGGTGCACTATCGTAAGCGACATGGTTAACTTCAATGATTTCGGTGACAACATAGTTATTGCAATTGGTACTGAAAGCAACACGGGCTTGTAAACGGTCGCCAGTTTTCAAATGATAATATAAAGTAAATTCTAGTGTGATTAAGTATGATTGACGGTCGTCGGTAATGAAAATCGCGTTACCTTGGTCCAGTAAATGAACATAACCCAGTAATGGAGCAGTGTTGGTGCTGCTTTTAACTTCACTGAAAGTGCTATTCAAACGGTTAACTGCATCAGTGAAAATCGAAGACAAAACACGCTGGGTTATCATATGCAATATATAAGTAAAATTCGTGTCATTTGTCAAATTAAATTATGCTTAATCTTAGAAAAATAAGTTGACACATTAGTACTAATATTGCATAATAAAAGCACTTGCTATAAAAGGAGAAAATTAGAAAAATGGCAGAAAAAGAAAAATTTGATAGGAGCAAGCCACATGTTAATATTGGTACGATTGGACATGTTGACCATGGTAAAACCACTTTAACAGCGGCTATTTGTTCGACTTTGGCTTTGGACGGTAACGCCGCAGCCCGTAAGTACGATGAAATTGATAACGCTCCAGAAGAAAAATCACGCGGTATTACAATTAATACTTCTCATGTGGAATATCAAACCGCAAAGCGTCACTATGCC
>JAFZSF010000008.1 GCA_017619495.1 Clostridia bacterium
CACACGGCGGTTTTTGGTTATTTAGCAGATTTATTGGCAAATATGTACAGCAAGGTCGACTGTTTTAACGCTATAACCCCATTCATTGTCATACCACGCAAATAACTTCACAAAATGGTCATTCAGAAATACGCTGGCCTTGGCGTCAAAAATACAAGTATGGGGATTACCTTTTAAGTCACTAGAAACGACCGGAACATCGGTATAATCAATAATTCCTTTCATTTCATGGGCGCTGGCATCTTTAATGGCGGCACAAATTTCATCGGCGGTGGCGGCTTTTTTTAAGGTACAGGTCAAATCCACCACCGAAACATTGGCAACCGGGACACGCAAACTGGTGCCGGTTAATTTACCTTGCAAGGCGGGAATTACCAAAGCTACGGCTTTGGCCGCACCCGTTGTGGACGGAATCATGTTATCATAAGCCGCACGCCCTAAGCGCCAATTTTTATAACTGGAACCATCAACCGTATTTTGAGTCGCAGTAACTGCGTGAACCGTAGTCATTAAACCATTTTCAATCCCAAAACGGTCGTTAATCACTTTACACAACGGAGCTAAACAATTGGTAGTACACGACGCATTGGAGATAATACGCTCACTAGGTTGGTAGTTCTTTTCATTTACGCCCATAACATAGGTTGGTGTTACATCGTCTTTGGCGGGTGCAGTGATAATAACTTTACGGGCTCCTGCGTCTAAGTGGGCTTGGCATTTTTCAGCCGTTGTAAAAACACCAGTTGCTTCACAAACAACATCAACACGGTTTTTACCCCATGGAATATTAATGGGTTCTTTTTCGTTGTAGAACTTAATGGTTTGTCCATTAACAATCAAAGCCTTGTTTTCGTTATCAATTTTAATATCTGCATTTAACTTGCCATGCACTGTATCATAGGTCAACATATAGGCGGCATATTCCAAACTCATGTTAGGGTTATTGATAGCCACTACCGTAGCGTCCTTGCGTTGTAAAGTATTACGCAGAATTAAGCGTCCGATGCGGCCAAAGCCATTAATACCAATTCTCATTTTATTTATTCTCCCTTTAATATAATTAACGATTTAAGATTGATTTAATCTCGTAAACGACTTCCCCGTCGTGGTACTTAACCTTACCAATATGCGCCAGCAGTAAGGTACGCAAGAACGATAAGATGGCTAAAACAATACCCGCAAACCCCAAGGTGAACATCACCCACAAGAAAATCGGGTGTGCGGTAGCAACATTAACACCACCTAAGATAAAAGCAACGGTCGCAACCACCAAGAACAGCAAACCCCACCAGTTTGATATTGAACTGACATGACCAGTTTTTTTATAACTAGTGTTATTGCGACTGCGGCGGCGTAATTGTGCCATCTTAGCCTTAGCCTCAGTGTCGGTGTATTCACTAGCATACCAAAATTCTTTGGTTTCCCAACCAACCCAGTTATTCATTGTACGCATATATTTAGTTTTGGAAGGATTATCGCGTAAAACAGCCACCACATCAGCGGTATACAACTCCGCATTAACGATACCATTGAAGTAACCGTCCAAAACAAACAATTTACAAGCCAAGCGAGTCAAACGGTCGGTCATTAAAGCTTTACGACGGCGCCAACCCGTAAATTGACGGTAGCCATAAATAATGGGTACACCACTTTGCAAATGTTCGTTCAATAAACTTTCCAAAAAGCCCATCGGGTTTTGCAGATCAATTTCTGCCACCATAACGATATCGCCGTTAGCAATACTCAGTCCCGCGGTCACCGCTGTATGCTTTCCCGAGCGTTCCGCCAAAGTTACAATGCGGAAGTTTTGGTGCTTGCGGGCCAACTCCAACATAATCAAACGGGATTCGTCCGAACTACAATCATCAACAGCAATAATTTCCCATTGATATTGATGTTTCAAACGAATGTTTTCTAAGTCGGCAATGTATTTCGCCAAGACATCGCGTAAGATAATTTGTTCATTGTAAACAGGTAGCACTAACGAAATTTTCCCCATGCTTATATGATACCCATAACCCCACTTTAAGGCAAATTATTTTTCCGTTGGTAATGTCTTGCCGAAGACTACGGAAAGTATTATACTAGCCACAATGATCAATGTTTGGGCTAAAATTGTCATCGACCATAAAGTTAAAAAGAGTGTGGTTTTACCGCTCGACCCCGACAATTTTTACGACGGAGTGACACAGATTGCGGCCGCGTTAAAAATTCCAACGCCGATTATCACCCAGACCCAAATTGACCATTTTTTTGAGTTTAATCTCTTAAAGTTAAAGCAACGCGACTTTATCGAAAGTATCCCTTTTGATATTTTGGAATTTAATGCTATGATTGAAAAATGAAAACTATCGTCGGTATTGGTACTCCTGTGGGTTTTGGTGGCATTGGCATTGTGCGTCTTTCGGGGGCACAAGCTTTATCAATTGTGCAAAAAATTTTTAACCGTCCCCTAAAACCACGCCATGCCACTTTGGGTACGATTCATGGCGACAAGTTTACCGACAACGCCATTGTCATTTATTTCCCTGCCCCGCATAGCTTTACCGGCGAAGATGTGGTCGAAATTCAAGCACATGGTGGTTGGCACTTAGTCAACCGTATTATGCAAACCACCATTCAACTGGGGGCAGTACCAGCCGAACCGGGAGAATTTACCCGTCTAGCAGTATTAAATAACAAAATGACACTGAGCCAAGCCGAAAGCACCTTAGATTTAATTAATGCGGAATCTGACGCCGAATTGCAGAATGCCGCACGCTTGGTCGCTGGCGAATTACAAAATTTATTAAATCAAGTTGAATCGGATTTAATTGCTGCACGGGCGCAAATCGACGCCTACTTAGATTACCCCGAAGACTTGGATTCACCCGAAATTCCGATGACACCCATTAAGCACGCCCAAGATACCATCGCGACATTATTGTCGACCGCTCGCCATGGTCAAATTATTAAAAATGGCATCAATGTTTGGGCGTGTACAAGGACATGTTCAGATGAGAATGAAGCACTGTTTGATCAATTGTCGTTAGAACATGATGTTTGGATCAAAAACATTACATTTGATCTGTTTGACCGAAGTTCCATAAAAGAAGCTGCAAGAACGATAATAAAGGATAAGCAACCGATTGACATTTTGGTC
>JAFZSF010000009.1 GCA_017619495.1 Clostridia bacterium
CTGGGTTAATGGACTATGCAAAGCCTTGCCGAACTTGGTCATGTTTGTGGGTTTAAGTTTAGCCTTCCCCGCTTTAATCCAAAAAATTATTCCTTTGGACTACCCCATTGTGGATTGGTTCCAACCGTTTATGGTGCCGGGTGTCATCGTAACGATCATTGGTTTTGGCGCCGTAGTGCTACTTAATGGCGTGGGCCAACGCTTAGGTGGTTATGTGGTCGGTATGTTTTCTGGCGTTTATAAATTAATAAATTATTTCAGTGATATTTTATCTTACGCGCGTTTGTTCGGGGTTGGTTTAGTGGGTTGTGTGATTGCTTATGTCGCCAACTTCTTATGTGGCATGTTTGCTAATGTGGGTTGGGTTGGTATCATCTTAGGCGGCATCGTAGCAATTTTGTTCCACGCCTTAAACATCGCGTTAAGTTTATTGTCGGCCTACATTCATAATGCACGCTTGCAGTTTGTTGAATTTTTCGGTAAATTTTACGAAGGCACAGGTACACCGTTTGTACCAATGGCCAGCAAACTTCGTTACGCCCGTATCAATAATGGTACGCGTAAATAAAGGGAAGGAGGATTATAAATTATGGGAGGAAATGCTTTTGCTTTAATCGGTGCCGCCTTAGCGGTCGGCTTATGCTGTACGGGTTCCGCGTTTGGTGTGTTTCATGTGCAACGCGCCAGTTGTGGCATCATTGCCGAGAAACCCGAAAAGTACAGTAAGACTTTGATTTTACAGTTAATTCCGTCGTCAAGTGCATTGTACGGTTTCATCGTTGCCTTCTTGGTTTTGGTTAAAGCCGTTTTGGGAAATTCCGCTTATACCGTTAACGAAGGCTTAATGGTGTTAGGTGGTTGTATGGCAGTAGCTATCGCTGGTGCTACCGCAGCAATCGCGCAGGGTAAAGTCTGTGCCTCAGCGGTAGTCATGGTGGGTAAACGCGATGACGCGATTGGTCGTGCGATTACAATGGCAGTCTTTACCGAATTGTTTGCCTTGTTCGGCCTGATCATTTCAATCTTGTGTGTGTTGCTAATTCCAGCCACGGCAGTTGCCGCCTAAGGGGTTCTCATGACAGAACAAGACTTAACCAAAAAAATATTGCGTAACGCTAAACAACACGCCCAAGAGTTGGTAACAACGGCAGAACAACGCGCAGCGGAACAAATTGCCGATGCGCAAGCACAAGCCGAAAAGCGTCGTGCTACGGCGCTAGCCCAAGGTAAAGCCAATTTGGCGTACCGTAAAGAACAACAACAGCGCGCGTACGAAGTGACCCGTATTAAAGCAGAGATTAACACTAAACAGGCATGGGTAACGCGTGCTTTTGATATGGCACGCGAAAAATTAATCCACGCGGACGATCACGAAATTCAAGTTATCGTGCAAGCGTACAGCAAAAAATATGCGCAAGCGGGTGACAAAATTTTGATTGCGCAAAACTGGGCACACGCGTTACCCGATTTACCGGTGACCACCGCCATTGACAGTGGTATCATCATTGAAAATGAAACTTATCGGATTGAACTGGATATTGATAGTATTTTAGCGGAATTAAAAGATCCGTTAACCCCCACAGTCGCGGAAATCTTAGGAGTACTATAACATGGCCGGTGGAGTGACCTTTGCGAATGCCAGCATTATTATGCAGGGCGATGCCCATCTTTTAACCCGCAAACGCATTCGTGATATGGCCACCGCCACGACCCGTGAAGACTGTCTGCATGTTTTAGCCGCATGTGGTTATGCGACTGACTACGCCACCGACGATGAACTGTTGGACACGGCGCGCACCCAAACACTGACGATTTTCCAAGAACTGTGCGAAGATCCCGCCCTGCTCGCCTGCGTGCAAACAATAGACCAATTAACCGAAAGTAATGCCGACCAAAGTTTGGCACAACTGGCAACCCAAATTCCGTTAATTAAAACTGCCAGTATCCGGGCATATTTTACCACCTGGGTTGACATGTTTAATGTGCGAAACTTTTACAAAGGTAGTGACAAGGTATTTGCGGGTGGTAATTTAACGGCAAACCAGTTAGACCTTTACCCCCATCTGAGTGCGGAACAACGCGAAGATGCTATACAGGAACGCTTAGACGCTTTGGGTGCTGTCGATAAAGATGATATTTTCCAACCCAATCCGTTGTTTTGGTGGTACTTGCAACGCCAAAAGGAACTGGTCATCATCAAAGCCATACTGATTAGTAAACGCTTTAATTATGATGTAATTTGGTTGCGGGAAAATTTAAGGGGGCTGTATGAACAATTCCAATAAAACAATTGCGGTAATTGGCAAAGCAGCACTGGTGAAGGTTTTCCGTGCCATTGGTTACGATTGTTTTTATGACACCGCACCAGATGCCGTGATTGCACGCTGTCAAGCGCTGGATACCGCCGGTTATAAAATTATTTTAATTTTGGAAAAGACCGCAGCGCAAATTGGCAAATATTTAGACAGTCGCGCGGGCAAGCCTTACCCAATCATTATGCCGATTCCGGACACTATGACACCAAGACATTACGGTATGGAACGCTTAAAAGCGAATATGGAAAAAGCCATGGGCATTAAAGTAGGAGGAAATGTATGAATCAAGCAATAATTGTTAAAGTTAGTGGTCCTTTGGTAGTAGCGGCAGGACTGGATAGTGCGAACTTACACGATGTCGTTTATGTTGGTCACGCTAAGTTAGTCGGCGAAATTATCGAATTACGCGGCGACCAAGCTAGTATTCAAGTTTACGAAGAAACCAGTGGTATCAAGGTGGGTGACCCCGTCGAAAACACTAATGCCCCACTATCCATGGAATTAGCGCCGGGCATTATGTCGGGAATTTTTGATGGCATTGGTCGCCCCTTGGCAAGCATTCGTGCGTTAGTTGGCGACCGCATTACTACCGGGCTAGCAATTGACAAGTTAAACCGCACAACCAAATGGGAATTTAAGGCTACCAAGCAAGTTGGTGATACGGTTACTGCGGGCGATGTTTTAGGCACGGTGCAAGAAACTGCCGTAATTGAACACCGCATTATGGTCCCCTATGGTATGCATGGTAAAATTACCAAAATTCAATCGGGTAATTTTACGATTGTGGATACGATTGCCGAAATTGATGGACAGCCCGCCCAAATGCTACAAAAATGGCCGGTGCGTGTTGCCCGCCCCATTGCGCGTAAATTAGCTACCAGCGTCCCTTTAATCACCGGACAACGCACCATTGATACCTTGTTTCCCATTGCCAAAGGTGGTGTCGCGGCGATTCCGGGCCCCTTCGGTTCTGGTAAGACTGTCTGCCAACACCAAATTGCCAAATGGTCGGACGCACAAGTTGTGGTCTACATTGGTTGTGGTGAACGCGGCAACGAAATGACCGATGTTTTGAACGAATTTCCAGAATTGGTCGATATAAAAAACGGGCAACCCTTAATGAAGCGTACCATTTTAATTGCCAATACCAGTGATATGCCCGTGGCAGCGCGTGAAGCCAGTATTTATACGGGCATTACCATTGCGGAATATTTCCGCGACATGGGATATGATGTTGCCATTATGGCCGACAGTACCAGCCGTTGGGCGGAAGCCTTACGCGAAATGAGTGGGCGTTTGGAAGAACTGCCTGGGGAAGAAGGTTACCCCGCTTACCTTAGCAGTCGCATTGCTGAATTCTATGAGCGCGCAGGTCGGGTACAAGTACTCGGTTCGGAAGGCTTGTTAGGTTCGATTACCGCCATAGGTGCGGTTTCGCCGCCGGGTGGTGATTTAAGCGAACCGGTTTCCCAAGCCACCTTGCGCATTGTTAAAGTTTTCTGGGGCTTGTCAGCGGCATTGGCTTACCGCCGTCACTTTCCCGCGATTGACTGGCTAACTTCTTACTCTTTATATGCAGACCAATTAGCTAACTGGTACCGCGACAACCTTTCCCCCGCTTACGCTGACTACCGCCAAGGCGCGATGAAAATTTTGCAACTATCCGCCAATTTGGAAGAAATTGTCCGTTTGGTGGGTGAAGATGCTTTATCCGATAGTGACCGCTTAATTTTGGACATGGCTAACCAACTAAAAGAAAACTACTTAATGCAGGACGCCATGAGCGAAACCGATACTTATGCCGCACCACGCAAACAATTTTTAATGTTAGAAGCCATGATGACCTATTACCACATGGCGGCAGCTGCGATTCAAAAAGGGGTACCTTACGAACAGGTTGTTCTCCCCACTTTCCGCGAAGAATTTGCTCAGTTCCGTTACATTCCGAACGATAAAGCCGACCAAATTAGCGATTTAACCAACCGCATTAAATACGAATTAGGAGGTAAACTGGCATGAACAAATATTATAAAACGATTCAAAGCGCGGTCGGACCTTTGTTAGTTGTAACGGACACCAAGGGTGTAACCTACAACGAATTTGTGGAAATCAAAGCCAATGACGGCACCGTGCGTTACGGTAAAGTATTGGAAGTACTGGACGACAAAGCCGTGGTACAAATGTTTACCACTGGACAAGGATTAGGTATTCACGATAACGCGGTCAAATTCACGGGACACGGTTTGGAAGTCGCAGTTTCACCCGATATTTTAGGGCGTGTATTCGACGGATTAGGTCGTCCCAAAGACGGCGCCGCACCTTTAATTGCCACTAAAAAATTGGACATCAACGGCGCACCCATTAACCCAACTGCCCGTGATTATCCACAAGATTTCATTCAGACCGGCATTTCCACCATCGACGGATTGAACACCTTAGTGCGTGGTCAAAAGTTACCAATTTTTTCCATGTCGGGTATGCCACACGCTGCATTAGCCGCGCAAATTGCGCGTCAAGCCACTGTACCCAACGCTGATAGTAAATTTGCTATTGTTTTTGCGGCAATTGGCATTACTTACGACGAAGCGGCTTACTTTATGAATTCATTTGCGGAAACTGGCGCTTTATCGCGTTCTGTCATGTTTATCAACTTAGCCAATGACCCCGCCTTGGAGCGTATTGCAACTCCGCGCGTGGCGTTGACCGTGGCCGAATATTTGGCGTTTGAATTGGATTACCATGTCTTAGTGATTACCACCGACATGACGAACTACGCCGAAGCCTTGCGCGAAGTTTCCGCCGCGCGGAAAGAAATTCCGGGACGCCGCGGTTATCCGGGTTATTTATACACCGACCTAGCTTCATTATATGAACGCGCTGGTTGTATTAAAGGCCGTCAAGGTTCCATTACACAAATTCCCATTTTAACTATGCCCGAAGACGATAAAACCCACCCCATTCCCGATTTAACCGGTTACATTACCGAAGGACAAATTGTAATTTCGCGCGAACTATATAAAAAAGGCATTACGCCACCAATTGATATTTTACCGTCCTTGTCGCGTTTAAAAGATAAAGGAATTGGCCCGGGCAAAACCCGCGACGACCATAAAAATGTTTTGAACCAATTGTTCGCTTGTTATGCCAAGGGTAAAGATTGCAAAGAGCTCGCACAAATTTTGGGTGAATCCGCCTTGTCCGCGACCGACCAATTGTATTGTAAGTTTGCTACCGCCTTTGAAAATCAATTCATTAACCAGGGTTTTAACACTAACCGTACCATCGCCGAAACCTTGAATTTAGGTTGGCACCTTTTGCGCATGCTACCAAAAGTCGAATTAACGCGTATCAGCAAACCAATTTTGGATAAGTATTACGATGACGACAACAACGACTAATCTTAACGCCACCCGTATGGAACGCTTGCGTCAAAATGACCGCTTAAAAACGGCGCGCCGCGCGCATAAGCTGTTAGAAGATAAATACGACGAGATGGTACATCAATTTACCATCTTGATTAAACGCAACCGCAACTTGCGCGAATTGGTCGAAAAACAATTAAACCAAGCGTTGCAGTTATTTATTGCCGCGAATACCCATATGTCCACTGCAGCGGTCGATGATGCCATCGCGAACTGCCACACCACGCTTACCTTAAACTGCACTACGCAAAATATTATGGGTTTAACCGTACCCCACATTAATATCGCCGACGAAACGACCGACCACCAAATCACGCCACTACTGACTACACCGGTCAATTTTGACGATTCAATCCGTATGTTACGACAATTAACCATCACCTTAATTGAACTCGCCAACATTGAAAAAACTTGCAGTATGTTAGCTGACGAAATCCAAAAAGTCCGTCGTCGCATCAACAGTTTGGAATACAATATGATTCCGGATATTCAAGCCAAGATTAAATTTATCACCATGAAACTGGACGAAAACCAACGCGAAACACAAATTCGCGTTATGAAAATCAAAGACATGCAAAACCGCACCGAATAAAAAAGCCCGCGGAAACGGGCTTTTCGATTGGTTACGATTATCGACTTATTCAAACACTTGGCGAATTTCGTTGCTGGTTTCGATGCGAATGGTCGAACGTGCCACCGGACCATACATAAAGAAGGCTTGACCACGCGGGGCCGCTACAATTGTTTCTTGTTCGCGTTTATTGATACCGCCGGCGTTTTTATACAAGGTAACCAAGTCGGTCATATCGTTGGGCGCCAGTGAGAAAATCATGCTGTATTGCGAAGCGTTAATAATCGCGGCTGATTTTTTCGCAATGGCAGGTGAACCCACAAAGTCCTTAATGTTCTGGGTAATGACAATTTGCATACCGTCATATTTACGAATACGCTTAGCCATTTGGAACATGAAGTCCAAAGCAACCGGGCGTTGTTCATCAATAAAGACATGGGCTTCATCGACGACGACAATGATTTTACGCTTGGTGTGATATTTTTGATTATATTCACGGTTCTTGATAATCTCACCTTCCAAGTACTTAAAGACCAACAACATTTGCGCATTCGCCACCAATTCGTTTTTGTTTGACAGCAATGTCAAAAAGTTAAATACGAAAAAGTTTTCTTCGGTACGAATCGTGTTTGGTCCATTCCACAAACCAGAATAACGGCCACCTTCGGCGAACTTTTCCAAATAGGTCGTCAACACGCGGTAATTAATGCGTGAGAATTCATCTTTGGATTGGTTGTAACTGCGTTTAGCCAGTTCGTACAATTCGTCAAAAACGGGGAATTGTTCGGGTTTCAATTTCGCGAAGTCGGTATAGCGATCAATACCCTTCATGCTATAAAGACGGGTGACCAAACCATTTAAAGCTTCCAACGCATCGGAACGGATACCTTCCATGACAATCTTGAAGAAACTTTCCAAGAAACGCAAGTGGCTTTCAAAAGTATCGTCAAATTCTTCGCCAGTATCGTCGTCCTCGTCCAACATGTTTGGATAAATATGGAACGGATTAAAACGACCGCGCCCCGCATTACCGACATCAATCATACCACCATGCAATTTTTTAGCCATAGTTGAATATTCTTTTTCAGGATCGCAAATGTAAATACGCGTGTTATCCGCTGCCAGATTCGTTAAAATAGATTTGGTAGCGAAAGATTTACCACCACCGGATTTACCGATAATAATCATGTTACTATTGACGCGAACATCATTGCGTTGAAAGAAATCGACGAAAACCGGATTACTGTTACTGCCCAGCATGATACCTTTTTCGTCCATTAACATATCGGAAACGAATGGAAAACACGCCCCCAGAGTGCTGGTCACCATACCGCGTTCAACCGCATCATATTTATCCAAGCGCGATACATTTGCCGAAACAAACGCATCAATTTGTTTGCCGGTATTGGCCGTATAACGGAAACCTTCCTCAATAATGGTGTTGCGTAACTCTTGTGCGGTTTTACTGTCAGTAGTCAAATGAATATTGACATTAAACATTTGTTCGTTACCCATTTTTAACTGTTGTAACATTTGTTCAATGGTTTGCAATTGACTTTCCTTTTCCATGCGCTGACTTTCTTTACCCTTACTGGCTTCTTGTGAACGCATTTCCATGATAGCACGGTCAATTAACTTTTCGGATTCGGCTTTGGAGACTTGGGAAAAGTTCAGAATTGCACGAACATTCGGATAGTTAAAGAAAGTATACAACCACGCATTGCTAACATTCATCGGATAGTCCGTGATGGAAAGTGTAGTCTTTTGTTCACCGTCTTGGGTAAATTTATTGACGCCAAATTTAATTTTGCCGGGGTATGTCCATTCAGTGCGTTTATCAAACGGCATATGGTCAAATTCTTTTTCATCAAAAAACTTACTATAATTACCACGCAAAAACACATACAATTCTTTGCCCGTCAAACGGTGCGCGTGCAGTGATGCTCCCAAAGCGGGAACCACACTGTTGGTTGTCGTATCCAGCTCGTCTTTCTTGTTGGCATAAATCACCAAATAATACGCCGTACGGTAAACTTTGGCGTCTTCGTTCATGTATTCTAATGCTTGACCACGCGATTTGAAGACGGCTTCACGAGCTTCCAATTCTTCTTGCGAGAATGAACCGATTTCCACATTGTTTAATAATTGGTCGTATTTTTCAATTTCGTTATCAATGTAATTATCAAAAATGATGGGCTTTTCAAAGGCAATTAAACTGCCCGAATTTTGTGGGCCAATACGGCGTAATGCATTAGCCATATTATTAACCAACATGGTTTGTGCCTCGGGTCCCAGCAACCCAAATTCAACCGGCATAATTTCAATTACCGAACCGAAGTAATTACCATAATCAATAAATCTGTCGTCCGCTACCCCAACATACGGCACCAAACGCGTCATTTCGACATAACCTTTTTCCAATTGTTTAGCGTATTTTTTGGGGTACGCCAAGAAACGAAAATACCAGATATAGGATTCATATTTACGGTCACCGGCGACATCACGGGTCATACCCAAAATGACAATCAGCGCCAAAAGTCCGCCTAGAATCATTAAGGGAATCATACGGGAAGCAAACAATAAGCCAACCGCAGCCGCACCCAAAATCAACCAAATTAAATCACTGGTGGTCAGCCCCTTCAAAAAGACGGTCTTGATTTTGGTTTTCCGTGGAATAAAATACTCGCCCATTACCTACCTCCTTATTGCCCCGGAGCTTTCTTTCCAATCTTATTCATAAGATCTGCTAATTCACGCTCAGTAATACCAATGGTTTGACTGGCAGCATCAGTATCATTTGAAGCTTGTTCCGCAACGATTGCTTGTTCAACGCAACCCAAAACGATATCCGCTTGTTGAACCAATAGTTGATCTTCAAGCTTATTAATATGCTCTTCTTTCCAGTCATTCAAAATCTGTAAATTGCGTTTAACTATGTTGTCGGTTTCGGCATTTTTAGCACTACGATTCAATTGTTCAATCGTATAGCGCAAGGCTTTAGCAACACCATCAGCATCACCAACCGCAACCACATTACCATGTTCATCAACAACTTGACCTTGTAAATGCGCCCAATTTTTGCTCTTAAAGGTTTGGTCCAGTTTAGCGAGCGCAAGGTTAATGGCATCACGTGCGTATTGCTCTTTATGACCAGCATCGGATTTTAAGATTTCCATTTTTTCATTACGCTTGGATTTGACCGAAATACTATATAACATACCCGCGGTTCTGGCAGCCCCTTGCATTGAATCACCACCCATAGCTGGCGAAGTACCACCCAAATAAGACGAAGCGTATTTAGCGGCGTCGTATACTTTATCCAAATCACCACGCGGATCACCTTCGATTTCGAGTTGTTTAAAATAGTTAACCGTAGCCGCATCAAAACCAAGTGAATTAGCATAATCGTATCTATGTTCGCGGATCGCGTTAATCAATTGCATTTGCATATCACCCGCGCCAGCCAAATTACCGTCATTTTCAAACTTTTGCATCATGGAATCTTTAACCAAAGCATCGGAAGCGTAACGGCTGATGACTGATTGAACCTTATCATAACCTTCCATAATGGCATCGAAAGCCTTGTTTGCATACAAGGAGCGTGCACCTTCTCTGACCGCTTTGGCGTCGTTATGGACACGGATTGCTTCACCATTTTTACGAATAAATTCAGCAATCGTGTCCGATATTCTTGCCTGTGCGGCTACATGCAGTTGTTCAATTTCCGCTTGGCATTGTGCATTGGCAAGGCCACCTTCGGATTGATATTTAAGAATAATTTGACGCTTTTGATAGCCGAGTGAGTTCGGATCGGTTGAATTCAAGTCACCATTAAAGTTTTGCTTAAATGCGGCAATAATTTCAGACTTAGCCTTGGCGCTGACCCCATTACCAATATTGTCGTCCCATGTTTTAAGCGCCGCTTCATAATCTGTTGCCGCTTTCTGCATCTTGGCCAATTGTTCAATTTCAACATCGAACTGGATATCTTCGGCGAACTTAGGATAGGCTTCATTAACTTTTGTCTGAACATCGCCCAAATCAAGTTTCAGCTGTCCACTAATTTCTCGGGCCAAATCATCAGAAGTTGTATCAGCATCAGCTTTGCTTAAAATCTTAATCAAGGAATTAATGGTGGGTAGATCGCCTTCTTTATCCAAATCTTTGGCAAGTAGTGCTGCAGTAACTGCAATTTTTTCTTCGTGTGCTGCTTTTTTCGCGGTAATCTCAGCCGCAATTGCGCTGGAACCTCTTTCCATCAGTGCGCGTTGTTTTTCTTCCTCGGCTTTAATCGCATTAAGTACATCGGCGTCGTTCATATCAATGGCAACACCGTACTCTTGTAATCCTTTGGCAACACCGGCATCAAACTTCGCATCACCACCAGCTTGATTATACATCGCCAATAAGAAATCGTTTCTCTGTGCAGCCGTCAAACTGGATTGATTTTGATACTGTGGTAATTCTGTAAAGGTTTTATCACCACCCATACTTTCATACAACGCCTTTAATTCAGCTTCTGACTTATTACTGGTTAAACTGATAAATTCGTCATTCGCATCTTGCAAACCATTCAAATTGTGTGCCTGTGCATATTTGTTTGAGAATACGATATCTTTGATTTTGTCAACCGTAGATGTTTTAGTTAGCGCATGCTTTTTCTCTTCTGCTAAAATTTCCTGCTCAGCTAAGGCAAGAGCTTCATCTTTGGTATGATTTTTCAAATATTTAGTTGATAGCACACTGGTCAATTTCTTTTTAGTATCGATTAATCCATTGGCTTCGGCCTTTTGACGCGCTACGCTAGCACCAGCGGCTTGAACTGTTTCGGCAATTGCATCATCTTCCGCTGCCAAGGCTTCTTCTAATTCCTTACCTGTCTTGGTTACATCTTTAAGCACAGCATATTTCTCGTCCCTTTCTTTAATATACTGAGCCGAGCGTTCAGCACGAATTTTAGCATTTTTTGCCGGACTATTCCAACGCAGACCAGCTCCAATCAATGAATTTTTATCGTTTGCTAATTTACCATCTGGACCAAAATAATCATGCAACGCTTCGCCAAGAATTGAATTATTAACACGATATTTAAGGGCACGGCCTCTTTCCGCCAATCCACGCGCAGCCTTAGTCACAATATTACCATTAACAGATTTTTTGAAATCTGTGTTATTCAATAATTCGCTTTTACGGGCGGCAACCGCAGATTCATATGCCTTTTGTCCGGCTTCATCATTGCCGAACTTGGCACGGTCAACTTGTTGGGCGGCAATTTTTGCGGCGGCCTTATCTTGTTTGTTCATACGCCTGCGTTCAGACCTGGATAAGCCTAACTTAGCCTGTTCAAATGCGGCTTTGGCGGCTGCTTGTTTTTGTTTGTCATCGCCAGCCTCTTTCATGGCCTTTTCGTAATCATTACGCACCTTATCAATATTAGCGTCTTTTTGGGCTGCCTTTTCGGTGGCAGTCTGTCGTTTTTGTTGTCTTGCTTTCAAACGGTCCAAACGGGCTTGTTCAAATCGACTTAAATATCCTTGTTTAGCTTTTTTAGCTTCCAAATCATCGATCGCTTGGTCCTCTTTGGCTGAAGCAGTTGCTTTCTTCTGTTGGCGCCATTTATTAACACTATCAAGACCGTGGGCGGTCGTAGCACCAAGATTTCTAAAATCACTGAAAGATTTACCCATGGTTTTACCAGCATCTTTGAAGGTATCGGTCAGGCTCTTTTCAGACATTTTGCTGCCACCTAAGATCGAATAAACGGTGTCACGAATTTGTGGCAACATAGAAACAAAGGCAACCAAAGCAATCCAGCTGATCGCAGTACCAGCCACATTGGCAACCGCACTTTCTAGTGGTTGCATCAAAAGAACAAACAAATTCAATGAAACAATGACCGCAAACGCACTGATGGCTTCATTATAGAATGGCTTAACAAAGGTTGAGTTAAATTTGGAACCATCATCGAACGGATAGAACGCAATGGTAATCGGGCTTAACACATGAAGCACTGCCATCTTTACCGCGCGTTGAATTAACGCAAACGCGAAATTCATATAAACGCCCAAAGCCGCGATGATAGTAATAAAACCAACCACAAAGTTCATATCATTTACGCTATATAAGGCAAAGACAGTATTGTGATCTTGCCAAGAAAATTGACCGATATAACTACCCCAGTTACCACCTGCAATATCAGCATCACCACTAATACCAGTAGGCGTCATCAACAAATAGGCACGCCCCTTAGTTTTATCTTTATCAAACCAAGCCTTTTCAGTACCTGCCATATAACTGTCAATCTCATTAGGCGACATTTCGTGCAACATTTTAAACATCGCCGGTGTTCCACGCGCTTGAATTTTTTCAATTTCACTAAGCCATGTTTTTTTTGCTTTCATATCTTCACTTTCGTCTGGATTAGGGTCATCGGCAGTATTTAATTTGCGGAAGGTAACAATTTCATTCGCATGCTTTTGAACTTCCGGATTAGTATTGTCAACTGTGGTTAGTTCATCAATTAATGTTGTTTGTGCCGACTGGGCCAAAAGTGTCTGTTCGTTAATAGCAGCTGTTGAGGGACGCACACTACTACCATTTACCGAAGCGCCGCTTAAGGATAAATCGTCAAAAAACTTTTTACCCGGACGATAGGTGGTTCCTTCATAATACTTGTATTCTTTGACACCATCAAGGTAAAGACCATCAGTACCCCAATAACTGTTATCTTTTAATGTCATGGCAGAACTTCTGCCATAATTGATACCATAACCCTTGTCGGCAAAATAACGCACACCGCCAAATTCGTTCCAGAGCAGTGGGGTATTATCATCATGTCTACCAGTTTCCAAACTTAAAAAACGCAAATTATCAATCGTGTTAACTAAGGATTTATTAATCGGTTGGATTGTTACATCACTTCCCAGACCTGGATCGTAGCGAGTTTCATAAGTGTAGTAAAGGTCGGCCGTATTGCGTAAACCTGCCCCAGAGGTAGTATCAATATACATGTATCCATAAGCATCTTGCCAGTCAACAACACGGTACGCCGCAGGCGTTTCAGCACCACTGGGATCCATCAAGAGGTTAATGCGGGCTGCTTTTTTTTGGAAGAATTCTTTAATCTGTGCGACAGTAGCGCCCCGGGCGGCAGTTTCATCAAGACCAAATTCAATAATTGGTTTATAAACCGGGCGCGTAATAACAACATCAGCTTTGTTTTCAACAGGGCGTTGACCATTGATCATGGAATCGTACATACTCACCATTTCAGAAAAATACTTTTTGATTTCACTTTCTAAGCGGTCCCAATCCCCATTGTAACCGCCGTTGGTATCAATTTTAATCCATTCGCCCCTGCTGGCGCGAATGGTCGATGAATTATCATCACCCGGAATGGCAGCCACAGCAGCATCGTGCAAAGTTAACAAATTACCCAATAGCTCTAAACGACCGGCAGTTGACCGATTGTATTCATTTACTTTACCCATGTAGGCTTGCCAATTCTGTTGTTCATTAATACGATTGGCGGTATTTAAAAAGCTTTGTGTTCCTTGTTGCATCTCGACAAAAGCCTTGTCATTTAAAGTTTGTAGTTGTTTTTTAAACTGATCCATGTTTGCCTTCAACTGCCCCCATAAATCCGAAAAGTTTTTGTCAACGCGATACTGCTCAATGGTTGTGTCAACCGTGTTCGACTTGAAGTTCATAATACACCAAATACCACCGTTATGGCTAAGCGGCGTACCGGTAAAAATTTCGACACAAGGTTCGCCTTCATTGTTTTCTGGAATCAATGGTGAAAAAACAAAATTCAGCGATTTATCAAACATGGTTTCCAGAATTGGCGCCAAAACTTGAATATAATTAATAGCAACTGGACCAACTTGGAAAGCGGCTGGGAATTCGGGAATTAATTGAATTAACTGCACCAAAGTGTTGGTATAAACAATGTTAATTAAAATCATCGAAAGAATTTGATCAAATTTTTTCGAGAAAAGGCCATCGGAGTCTAAGCTATACCGAGCCGAAGCCGTATTATCCTGCAATGCCACATTACCTTTAAAACTAATACCAAACTGTTTAGCACTTTCTTCCAAGGATTTACTGGTTTTTTGCGTTGGAACAAATTGTTGCCATTGCGTGCTGATCGGAATGTAGACACTGCTACCAAACGCTGTTATCATTTGCGAATGGTCAACCAGTTTAGTTCCCGCCAATTTATAACCATAGACATCAATATCAACCGGTGACCAAGTTAGGTCAATACTGGGTGTAACGCACAAATCAAATCCGCGCAAAAGGTCGCTTTTGTAACCAACCCAAGCCGATAACTTACCATCATCATCCCAGTCCGTATCTGGGTCTGGTATCGTTAATTGATTTCTAGCTCTTTCTTCCCAGTATACTGGATCAAAAGGATTTTCACTGTCAGCAGTATGCAACCATTTTGTCAATGGACGAACACTGCCATCAGCATCGACAACCCCATATTGATAGATCGGGAAAGCTTCGGTATAACGCGCTTTTAATGACTGGCCGGAAACCTGTTCATTGTCATTAAAACCAACAATAAAATATCGTCCTACATCAGATGTGTCATTCGACATACGGTTCCAATATTCGTTCGTTACATCTGATAACAGCCCATCATCAGATGCTTCACCCAATTGCTTACGATTTGCTTCGGACGCCATCGCTTTAAATGCCAAACCAGCTACCGAAGTCGCACCCGTACCAGTCGCCGCATCTAACGCACGGAACATCACACCGGACGCATACAAACCGACAACTACTGCCGCATTCACAAAGAAAAACATTAATAAACCTTTAAAGGTACGGATCACAATTTTATACGGGTTACCGCCGTTTTCTTTTTCTTTATAATGGTCTTGAATAATTTTGACAATTGTAAAGAAAATGATGAGTGCGGTCGATAATCCAATCATATTTTTAAAAATCTGGTCAACTATGGGGTTGGCAATAATATCACTAACAATGTCACCTTTTTCACCCAAACCAGCCAAGTTACGGAAAATTTTTTCAATACCGGAAACAGCCCAACCGATCAAGCGCCAGATGGCATAAAATAATTTTGGCAACATGCTCCACAGGGCATAAGCCAAACGTTTCATAATCATCTGAACATCAGCAACTTTGTCGGTCAAGAACCACAATAATGAATGTCCCCAATACATAGTTTAAGCTTAAACCATAAGTACGAAAAATGACAAATGATTTTTAGGCCATCAAACATTAAACTTGAAATGAATAATATCTCCGTCCTGTACGATGTAATCACGCCCTTCCTGACGGACGCGACCATTTTCTTTGGCGGTTAACAAATCCCCATATTTCACAAAATCAGCGTAAGAAACTACCTCAGCTTTAATAAAGCCACGCATAAAATCGGTATGAATTTTACCCGCGGCAATTAAAGCGGTATCGCCTTTTTTGATTGTCCAGGCACGTACCTCGGGTTCACCCGCGGTTAAATACGAAATTAACCCGAGTAAACCATACCCTGCCACGACCAAACGATCCAAGCCACTTTGTTTTAAGCCGTACATTTGCATAAATTCAGCGCGTTCCGCATCGTCCTGCAAGGCTGCCAACTCATTCTCAACTTGGGCACAAATACCAATTACTTGGGCATGGTCCGCCGCAGCAATGGCTTTAATCTTTTGAAAATGCGGATTATTGGCTCCATCATCAGCAATATCACTTTCGTTATAATTGGCAACATAAATCACCGGCTTATCAATTCCGGCGTATGACAATTCCAATTTAATAGTATCAATATCACTTTCAGGGTTCGCTTTACCGTCAACATGAGTCACATTGGGGTCATCGAAAGCCCGTACCACATGTACAATTGCGTCAACTTCACGGATATGGGACAAGAATTTATTACCTAATCCCTCGCCTTGTGATGCACCCTTCACTAAACCGGCAATATCAACAAACTTTACGGTTGAATGAATCACAGACTTCGCGTGGTAATGTTGCGCCAAAAAGTCGACCCGCGGATCTGGGACCGGCACAATACCAATATTGGGTTCAATCGTACAAAACGGGTAATTCGCCACTTCGGCCCCCGCCCGCGTAATCGCGTTAAATAAAGTACTCTTCCCGACATTCGGTAAACCGACAATTCCAATTTTCATTTCTTACTCCTTTGTTGCACCAAGTACTACTTTACCATTTGTAATAACATTTTTTTCAAAGCAGCTAAGTCTTTCACATGGATAATTTCTGCACCGTTAACCACATCGGGGTTATTATCATGCTGACGGAAAAAATCATTCACGGTATCAAAAATTTCCCCTGCACCTTTGAATTCATCAACGATAATCATTTTCTTTTTCGCGAAGAACGAAAACAATAATTCGCTAAAAGTACCCCAACTACCCCCCAGAGCAACCACTACATCGCTGTACGGGGTCATATCCATACTGCGTTTTAAGAAGTTTTCGCTGTTAGTTGGTAAAATGTTTTCGTTAAACACTAAGTCAGAAACACCGTCCGTGCTAAATTTATAGCGTTCCAAATGTTCTTGCAAATTAGCAGCCGGCGTATAACCAATCACTTTGCCACCAGCTTGTACGGCACCGCGTCCTACAAAATAAGGATAGCCACCGCACGCCCCCGTTAAAATTTCAAATTTGTTTTCCGCCAAAAATTTGCCCAAATCGGTACACGCTTGAATTTCTTTGGCACTGTAATGTTTGTTGTTAGTTCCACCATATACGGTGATTTTCATTTAGAATCCCTCCTTCAAACTAATGGTCTTGTTGAACACCAGACTGTCCTGCTGGTCAAGCACATAATAACCTTTACGCACAAACTGGTATTTTGTTGACACATCGTTACGATCAGCCAGCCATTTTTCCGCGTAACCATGACTTTCATGTAAAGAATCACGGTTAATGTTGGCTTCGTTCAGATCGGTACCTGCTTTCAACAATGGTTCAAAGGTACGAATCGTTACCGGTACAGCGGTACGCGCATCGACATATTGAATTACGCCTTTGGCCTTTTCGTCGGTAATTTCACATTCCAAAGTGTCACCATTTTTACGCAAACACTTAACTTTGTAAGCACCGCGCAATTGGACAACCCCGCCAATTACCAAGCGTTTATATTTCGCCGGCGGATTATCACTGTAATCGTCACCATCAATCCAAATCTCGTTGGAAAAACTGATGGCATGCGTACCCGCCGCTTCATCATGCGGATTATTAGTCACCGCAAAAGTTTCCACCTTGTCATAATTCAGAATTTTAACTTTAATTGGATTTTCCACCACGGAGACACGAATGGCTTGTTGGTCTAATTCGGTACGCACATAATATTCCAAAGCGGACAACGGCACCGTCATCACATTTTTACTAATACCCGTTGATTCAACAAAATCCAAAATCGCTTTGGCCGGATAACCACGACGACGCAAACCCGAAATCGTTGGCATACGCGGATCGTCCCAACCCGTCACTAAGCCCTCGTCGACAAAGCGTTTCAACCAGCGTTTACTCATCGCAAAGCGTTCTACATTCAAACGGGAAAACTCATACTGTTCGGGCGGAATCTTCGGTAAATCTGGCAAGGCGTCTTTACATTGTTCCACACACCAATGGTACAAAGGACGATGGTCTTCGTATTCCAAACTGCAAAAACTGTTACTAATATGTTCAATATAGTCACTTAAACTGTGGGCAAAATCATACATCGGGTAAATGACCCATTGGTTACCAGTACGGTAGTGAGTTTGGCGTAAAATACGGTACAAAACGGGGTCACGCATATTCATATTCGGCGAAGCCATATCAATCTTGGCACGCAAAACACGACTGCCGTCGGGGAATTCCCCCGCCCGCATACGCGCAAATAAATCCAAGTTTTCCGCTACCGAACGGTTACGGAATGGACTTTCTTTACCGGGCACACCCAATTCACCGCGCATCGCTTTAACTTCGTCCATAGAACTATCATCAACATAAGCTAAACCCCGCTTAATTAAATGCACGGCGCATTGGTACAATTTTTCGTAATAATCACTGGCAAAAACAACTTGGTCGTATTTCAGTCCTAACCAATCCAAGTCGCGCTTCATGTTTTCAACATATTCCATGCTTTCCTTGGCAGGGTTAGTATCATCAAAACGCAAATTAACTTTGCCATTGTATTTACAACGCATCGCATAAGAAATACTAAATGCCTTAGCATGACCAATATGCATATAGCCGTTCGGTTCTGGCGGATAGCGTAAAATAATAGCTTGCCCGCGCTCTTTGGCTTGTACAACACCTTCTTCAATAAAATTCATGTTCAAATTATAAGTTGATTTTCTATGTTTGTCTATTCTTAATCTAAATTAGGTCAAAAATTTTGGCCTTTAACTGCTCAATGTTGGTTTTTTGTACTGCTGAAATAACCAATGCATCGGCGGGCGCCACAAAGTCGGGATTTTTATCAATTTTATTATAAACTAATAACTGTGGAATCTTACCCGCCCCAATGTTAGCCAAAACTTGGTTGACAACCGCGATTTGTTCCTCATGGTTAGGATTAGCACAATCAACCACATGGATTAATAAATCAGCTTCGCGGGTTTCGTCCAAAGTGGCTTCAAAGGCATTAATGAACTCGTGTGGTAAATGGTTAATAAAACCAACCGTATCCGTTAACACAAAATTTTTGCCATTCAAATAAATTGAACGCGTGGTCGTATCCAAGGTAGCGAACAATTCATCTTTGGCATAAACTCCCGCTTTGGTCAATAAATTGAACAAGGTTGACTTCCCACTGTTGGTGTAACCAACTAAGCAAACACGGCGTTCGTGATGACGCTGGCGCCCCGCGACCATACGGGCTTTTTTTACCTCAGCCAATTTGCGTTCTAATGCGGTAATCTCATCATGAATTAAACGCTTATCCAATTCCAATTGCTTTTCACCAGGCCCCCGCATGCCAACGCCGTTACGCATTTTACTCATTAAGCCACCATTACCAATTAAGCGTGGCAAATTATAGCGCAGTTGCGCCAACTCAACTTGTAATTTACCGGCGGCACTTTGCGCACGCGCCGCAAAAATATCCAAAATAACTTTACTGCGGTCCAAAACTGGAACATTCAATTCGCGCTCTAAATTGCGGACTTTACTACCCGATAGTTCAACATCAAACACCACGACATTGGCATGTTTTTCCGCAATCAAGTTTTTAATTTCTTCAACTTTACCTTTACCAATATAATAGGTCACATCAACATCTTTGCGGTTTTGAATCACGCGACCGACCGTTTCAATATTACAGGTTTGACACAATAAAGCTAATTCATCTAAATCTTCAACAGAAAAAATTTGGTTGACACCAACGCCAACCAAAATCGCTTGGTCTGGTAAAACCAGATTATTGTGCATTGCGTTCAGCCGCCGCCTTGGCTTTCTTAGCCTTCACATCGTTTTTAGTTTCGATGCGTTTGACGCCATCATAGTAACCACATTCTGGGCATACTACATGGGGACGGATTTTTGCTTTGCATTGCTTGCATTCGGTCAGCGTCGGCGCCGTTAACTTACTGTTATTTGAAGTACGGGTATTGCGACGAGCCTTTGATACTTTGTGTTTTGGTACTGCCATAATTGTTGATTATAACAAAACACTCTTGATTTGTAAAGAACTTTCATATATATTAGTCAAATGGGATTATTAGCAAGGGCCGAAGCCTATTTAGAAATGGAAGCCAAAATGCGCTTAGCGGCCGAACAAAAAATGGTGGAAGAACAAATGGCTTTGGCGGCAGCGATTAAAGCGCGCCCAACTAAAACAGAAATGGTTAAATCAGCTATCAGCCACATTGCTGCTGGTGCCAAAACCGCCAAGACAAAATTAAAACACATGGCCACCGATTTTAAGGCTAAATTTCAAACAACGATTAAAAAAGCATACCAACCACAATATCGCCGCTACGCCGCCACGATTTTAGCACTTGGTTTAAGTTTACAAACTATTGAACCAAGAACAATGGATCACCACGACATGGCATTACAACAGTGGACGAACTGGGATATTACGCCACGAGTTGAAGTAACCGTCCCAAATCAGCCAAAGCCAACTAACTTTAGTCAGTTTAGAGATTTTTTCACTAAGGATATTCATCGCTCAATCTTTACAGAACAAGACCGCGACGATTTAGCGCGTCTACTTTATGGCGAAGCAGGTCGTAACCTAGCCGATGCTGTCGAAGTTTTGCATACCGTACTTAATCGCTATGCCTCTCCACTATTCAAGGGTGACATGCACGAGATTATTACTGCGAAAAATCAATATGTTGGTTACAGTACCCAACACCCCGTTGACCGCAAACTACGCGCCTTAGTTGATTATGTCATCGACGAATGGGAAGCCCACGGTTGTCAAGCAATTGACCACTGTGACCATTATTATTTCCGCACGGGTGACGCCGGTATATGTAACCAGTTTGAAATTGCGCCCACTGGTTCACAAGGTCGCTGGGTTAAACCAGCACAAAAACAATTTGAAGAAAAAGGACACTATTGCCCTAACGCTAACGACCAAGCCGTTCGATTTGAAAACCATTGGCGTAGTTTACAAGCCAACAATTACACACGCTTAATTTAGTGATTCGGTTGGCGTTTGGTTAGTTTCGATATGTTCCAATGGCTCGCGTAAAACTGCGTGCGGTTTAGATAAATCCTTAGCTAATTTTATTCTTGCTTTATATTGTTCCGCGGTAATTTTTCCGGCGCGTAATAAATAATTACCATAGAGTCCTTTACTACCCACCTCGGCACCATTTTTTGAACCACCAAAAATCGCAAAAGGGGTTTTCAATAAAATCCACAAGTCACGCCAGAAGGTAACCTTACTGGCGTATTTTTCGTCAATCGCAAAAGTATCTTCCCAACTTAGTCCTTGGCGTCCATTACTTACTTGATCCATACCGGTTAAGCCTGGGCGCACACGGTATGTTGCCAACGCCGCTTGGTCGTAAAAGACCACATCTTTTAACATGCGCGGACGCGGTCCAACAATACTCATATCACCTTTCAGAATGTTAAATAATTGAGGTAATTCATCTAGGCTGAGCTTGCGTAAAATTTTACCAAAAGTCGTAATCCGATAAATATCAGGTTTATAATTGCCCGCCTCATCTTTTTCGTTGGTCATGCTGCGAAATTTATAAATTTTAAAAATTTTACCATTTAATCCAGGGCGATATTGTGTAAAAATAACACTACCACCACGAATAAAGATTTTATGTAAAATCCAAATCACTAAAAATAATGGGGATAAAAGTATAATTGCCAACAAAGATAAGACAACATCAAAAAAACGCTTAAAGAAAAGTTGATAAAGCGTACGACGCGTCTTTTTAGCGCTCTGGCAGTTTGGCTTTTGTGCTTCCATCACTTTTAGTATACTCCTGTTTTAGTTTTTGAAAATATAATATTTTTATTGTTTACCTTGCAATAATTTTTCACATTCCAAGGCAATCATCAATTCTTCATTGGTTTTGATAATCAATTTTTGACAATTAGGCAAGAAATCAAAATGTGCCATCACGCGTTCGGAAACAAACTTACGGTACACACCAATACCACCCGTCCAAACAATGGCGTCGCAACCTTTCATTTCCGCAACATAGCCACCGATATATTGCACCAGACGATGGATAAAAACATCCAAGGCTACTTTTACGCGATCATTAGTTTCCATGAGTGGTTCTAAATCACGCATATCGGACGAAATGCCGGTCATACCTTTCAAGCCACAAGCTTTATTCAAATAAGTCACCGCTTCTTCAATCGTAAAATGGTGTTTTTCACACAGCACACTCAGGGCCGCGGGATCAATATCACCCGAACGAGTACCCATGACCAGACCAGCTAACGGCGTCATACCCATACTGGTATCAATACATTTACCGTGTTCCACGGCGCAAATACTGGCACCATTGCCAATATGGCAAGTAATTAATTTCAAATCCTGCAACGGGCGACCCAACTGCTTAGCGGCTTGTTCCGCCACATATTGGTGACTGGTACCGTGGAAACCGTATTTGCGAATACCATACTTTTCGTAGTCTTCCAACGGAATACCATATAAATATGCCCCGGGTTCCATCGTACTATGAAAAGCCGTATCAAACACTAAGACATTGGGCAAATCGGGCATTTGGTTCATGCAAGCGCGTACCCCTGCCATAGCCGCGGGGTTATGCAATGGTGCCAAAAATTCAATGCGATCCATTTCCGCCAAAACTTTATCATCGACAAAAACGCTATGCTTAAAGTTTTCGCCCCCGTGCACCACACGATGACCAATGGCTTTAATTTCGGACAAGTCGACTTTGTTTAAGATTTCCTGAATCGCCGCCGCATGATCGGTGACGCGTTGAATATCATCATCAACAATTTTTTCCTGTGTAGTCGTTTCAATGACTTGATATTTGACCGAACTACTACCACAATTTAACACTAAAATTTTCATATATAATGATTGTAGCATAAATTTTTTTTGTGGTATAATAAAATAATGAAGATTGCTGTAATTATTGCCGAGTTTAATCCATTACACAAGGGACACGAGTATTTAATTGAACAAACGCGCAAGATTACAGACTGCACACATATTGTCGTGATTCAAACTGGCAACTTCACCCAACGCGCCGAACCTGCCATTATTGAAAAACACTTACGCGCCCAAGCGGCTGTGATGTGTGGCGTCGACGCAGTTTTGGAAATGCCCACGGCGTTTGCCACCAACAACACCGAAGTTTTCGCCAAAGCTGGGGTGCAAATTGCCAACACCATTCCCCATGCCAGTTATTTAGTTTTCGGTGTGGAAGATAACAACCTACAAATTTTGAAACAAATTGCCTATGTCAAATTAATCAAGAGTCGTGAGTTTGATAAGTACATTAAAGTGCATTTGAAAGCCGGACTAGCTTATAATGCAGCACAAACCGAAGTAATTAAGAAATTATTACCAGAAATTCCGCCCGCCGTGGTCACTAAAATTCTTAGTGGTGGTAATAATATTTTAGCCATTGAATACTTGCGCGAATTATACCGTTTACACAGTCAAATTCAACCAGTTTCGGTAGAACGCTGTAAAGATCAAGCTAAACAAACCAACACGACCGCACTAGCGATTCGTGATGCTTATTATAACCATACCATGCCGATTGAACACTATATTCCCGCACAAGTCCTGCCCTTCACTATGCAAGCAATGGAAAAACACCCCGTCAAAGAGATGTTTGAATCAACAATTTTGTATAGTGCTTTAACCGAACTGGATCCTAAACAAACCTATGAAGCCAACCCCGAAATCGGTAAGTTGTTTTACGCCCACCGTCCAGTAACTTACGACCAGTTAACCACTACCATGCCTAACCCGCATTATTCGGCGGCACATTTGAAACGCGTCGCACTACATGCCACCCTAGGGGTTACCAAAAAAGACATTCAGTTTATTTACCAACGCAACCATTTACCCTATGTTAATTTATTAGCAATCCGTAGTGACGCCCATGATTTATTTAACGAACTCAGCTCGATTCGTATAACCCCGGTCATTTTACACGGCAACCAAAACCGCCCCACCGCGGATAAATATTATTGGCGTATGCGTCAAATCGACCACTGTGCCAACAGCCTTTACGAAATTTCTTGCAAACAAAAGTTCGCGCAAAAACCACTTTATGTGGTACTGAATCACACCCCCGAACCCGTGGTCAGTGACACACCGGCGGAAGATGAATTTGCCCACGCCGGCGACGATCTCGAAAATAACGAAGCATAAAAAAGCCCGCACATGTCGGGCTTTTATTATTCATGCTGCATTGTTATCTTCTACGGCGTTTTATGATTAAGCCAAGTGTAGTACCAACGGTAATTAAACCAGCCACAATCGTACTAACCCCACCCGCAATTAAACCAACATTTACATCGTTTTTAACTTCTTGCTCTGTTGTGGTTTCCGTGTCAGTATCTGGTGTTTCTGGTTCGGTCGGTTGTTCCGGATTGCTGGGTTCTGGTTGTTCCGGAATTACTTCCCATTGCGCGGTTAAGTTCATATCACCGGTTACCGGTGCACTGAAATCGTATTCATCGCCATTGTTATCAAACCAACCTTTGAAAACATAACCATCTTTTTCCGGGTCAGTTGGCTTGGTAACCAAGCTGTCCACACAAACTGTTTGTTCTGCAATATTATTGCCACCGTCAGTGTCAAAGGTAATGGTTTTGTTGCAATCCCATACAACGTTAATTGGTTTATAAACATATTCATCTTGTTCTTCGTCATATCCATATCCCTCATTCCAATTTTCGGGCCAATAATGTTCGTTGGCAAATGCTTCCGAACATTCACAATAAACCTTCGTATCAAAACCTATATCATTTAACATCTGTCGACCTACTCTTTCTACGCTCTGTGGTATTTTAATATAAGTAATTTTAGATCCTAATCCGTCACCCCAAGAGTCAAAAACATAACCATCGATGTATTTCACACCATCGGGGAATATAATATGGATTTCATCGTATTCGGATAGTTTATCCAAATCTTCGTCACCAAAATATCCGCATCCACTATAATAACCATACCCTAAAATATCACAGGCAACTTTGTCTGATAGTTTGTAACATACGTCCCCGTCATCAGGATCAGGCCAGAACCAGTTTGCATAGTCGCGAAATTCGAAATCTTCCCAATCATCTAGAACCAAAATACGGTCATGTTCCGTATGGGCGCTGGCATTGTGTCCCACTGCGAGAACCAAACTGATGGACGCGATAATCATTAATACAATCGCACTCAGTACTGCTATAAATCCTTTCTTCTGCATATTTCCCTCCTTGGTTAATATGTGTAGTTTACAAGATACTACTTACATTTTACC
>JAFZSF010000010.1 GCA_017619495.1 Clostridia bacterium
ATAGTTTCACCACGGTAAGATTATTACGCACCTGACGGGTTTGTTTTGCTTCCATGTGGTTATACATTAATCCCATCATAATTGGCGGCAAATAGGTGCCATCTTTAATTAAACTACGGTAAGTTTGTGAGCTTTTTTCGTAATCGCCGAGTGCGGTGTAACATTTGGCGATGAATATGCCGATGGCACTTTGTTTTGCTTTTGTATCGGCGTGCTTTTGGGCTAATTGGGCTTCGTGAAGTGCGGCCGTGGGGTGGTTTTGATGGTATTCTAGTTCGGCACGGGCAACATAATACTCCCAGCCGTCATATAAGTCGCAAATTGAAGCCATAACTATGTATATCAGTAGTAGTAAAATTTATTGCTTGATTTGTGTAATTGTGTTATTTTAGTTTAGTAATGGAGGCAAAATATGGGATTATTAAAAAATATTGAATGGAAAGATAACTCTAACAATACCATCGTTCACAAATTTGATATGAAGGACGATTACATTTCCAAAGGTTCGGTTTTGACCGTGCGCGATGGACAAAATGTGGTCTTTGCTACCCAAGGTAAAATGGCCGATGTGTTCTTGCCTGGTTATTACAAATTGGATACTAAGAGTATCCCTGTGATTACTAAATTACTGTCATGGAAGTACGGTTTCCAAAATCCGTTCCGTAGTGATGTTTACTTTGTTTCAACTAAACAATTTACTAATCAAAAATGGGGTACACCGAACCCAATTACGATTCGCGATAAAGAATATGGCGTTGTGCGTGTGCGTAGTTTTGGTACTTACAGTTTCCGCGTAAAAGATGCATATGTGTTTTTAAGTGAATTATCTGGCTCGGGTCAATCTTTTGCGACACAAGATATTACCGATTATTTGCGTAGTATTTTAATTTCGGGAATTACTGATGCCATTGGTGAAAGTAAATTATCTATTTTAGACTTCGCCGCTAACTTAGATGAATTAGCCAAACGCGTAAAAGCGACTCTGAACGAGGATTTCAAAAATCTTGGTTTGGAATTAATTAAATTTAACATTGAAAATTTCTCCATGCCGGAAGAATTGGAAAAGGCTTTGGATAAAAACACTGCATTAATGATGCGCCGTAATACGACCGATGTTGAAATGCGCCTGGCACAAGCCGATGCTTTACGCGAAGCCGCCAAGAATCCAGGTATGGCCGGTTCAATGGTTGGTGCTGGTATTGGCATGGGTATGGGTGCTAATATGGGACAAATGTTCGCTAAAATGACCAGTGGAGAAAATACTACGGCGGGACAACGCTTCTGTTCGCAATGCGGTGCCAGTGTTGGTGCCAAAGTTAAATTTTGCCCAGAATGTGGTGCTAAAATTGGTGGTAATGTTTGTGGTAAGTGTGGAGCAGCAGTTAAATCTGGTTCTAAATTCTGTCCGGAGTGCGGAAATAAATTATAATGTCTAATTCAACCAAGGTTGTGCAAAAGTGTAGAACTTGTGGCGGAGACTTAATTTTTAATCCGTCCCAAAACGGTTTGGTTTGTAAACGCTGCGGCAATTTCCAGTCTATTAATGGCACTATGACTGCGGAAAAAACTTTTCAAACTTTATTGGATAGTGCACCTACTTGGCAAAAAGACGCAGTGGTTTTACGCTGTGAACATTGTGGTGCGAAGAGTGTAGTTTCCAAATTTGATTTGGTAGCGAAGTGTGATTATTGTGGAGCGTCTAATTTAGTTAAGACCGAAGACCGCCCCGGATTACGACCTGATACCATTGTGTTATTTAATATGAACCGCGCCGAAGCCGATAAACAGGTTGCCAATTGGCTTTCAAAACGCCTTTTTACACCGTCGCAATTTAAACATCAATTGAAAAATCGTGAATTGAAAGGTGTTTATTATCCGGCATTTACTTTTGATGCCAATGTTACCGCACGCTATACAGGCACTTTGGTGCAAACAAACTCATATACTGTTACGGTTGACGGCAAAGAAACTACGCGTACTGAAACTTCGCGTAATTCTATCGCCGATGTCGATACGCAAACTTTTGATGATGTTTTAATTTTGGCACATGAGCAAGAAATTAAACCCCAAATTTTGAAAAAAATTCAGCCGTTCGATACTAACCATGGTCAAGCTTTTCAGCAGACTTATTTAGCTGGTTTTACCGTTTGTCAGGCGAGTAAGGAACCGCAAGATTGTTGGGCGGAAGCCAAATTAACCATGGAGCAAGCTATCCGTAACAAAATTAGTTCGCGTTACATCGGGGAATCGACCACTTTCGAAAATCTACATTTAGACCTTGACTTTACTAATATTACCTATAAATATGTTTTGTTACCACTTTATATCGGACATGTTGAGTATAAAGGCACTAAATATCCGTTATATATGAACGGGCAAACTGGTAAAATTTGTGGTAAAACCCCCAAGTCTTTTTGGAAAATTTTGTTCACCTGTTTGACAGGTGGTGCGTTAGCATTTGGGTTAGGGATAGTTCTTGCCATGTTATTTTAATTGTGATATAATTTAGTCATGGATAAAAAAATCTTATCACGCATTTTCTTACCTTTTGTTTTGTTGATTTTGGCTGGCTTGTGGTTGGCGGAAGTTTTACTCGCCAAATATAGTCCGGATAGCAATGTATTGGCTTGGTATTCATTGAATTGGGCGGTAACAATTTTTGTGGCTGCGGTTGGAATTAAATTTTTGTGTGACGGTATCTTCATGGGTGGTAAAGGCGTCATTAGCCGTCGTTTAACAATTATTGCCGGTGCAGTGGTGTTAGTGGTGGCTTTGTTCTGCTTAGCGTTTACCATTGCTTTACCTAAAAATTTGGTAATGCCGATTGTTGCGATTATTCTTACTGCGGGAATTTTCCTTGGCATTTTGGTTACGGGTGGTAAAAAATGGGATACCGCAGACAACCAAAAAGTTGGTTACAAAAATTATCATCAACGCAAAGCCGAAGAAGAAAAAGCTGAACGCAAGAACGGCTAATCCATGATTGACATTTTCTTCGCTGTAACGCATAATGTGTTACACGCTCCTGTGGCTCAGTTGGTAGAGCAACTGACTTGTAATCAGTAGGTCGTCAGTTCGAATCTGACCGGGAGCTCCAAACTTAAAAAACTTGGCATTCGTCCAAGTTTTTTTTATACTTAATTTGTGACCTATACTGGTTATTTGCAGTTGCTGTTTAGGCAGGGAGACAAAGCTTACGCGGCGTTTTCGCAACCGTTATCTAACAGTTCGTTAACTGTGATTGGCGTGCGGGTTCCAATTTTGCGCCAATTGATTAAAACACATTGCACAGATACTGATTTGCGACTCAGCAATTTTGAACTGGGGAAGTACCTTGAAGTCGACTTTTCTTATTTTGCGTTGGGACTGTTGCGCTGTAAAAACACCGCCGAGCAGTTAAATTTTTTGTCCGCGAATTTGTCATACGCCCAATCGTGGATTATTACCGATATGCTGAATTCGTATTTGAAAAAAGCAACTTTTGAAGATTTTTGGTCGTTTTTTCTGGCGCATCATTGTGATAAGCATGTTTATACCCGCCGCTTTGCTTATGTTTTCGGTTTGAAATTTTATCGTGACCAACGAATTTTACAGGTGTTGCCTTACCTTAAATCGGATAACACTTATATGGTTAATATGGGGCAGGCGTGGTTATTGGCGACAGTGGCGATTGCTTATCCTGATGCTGTATATAATTTCTTGGTGACGGCATCGGCGGAATTAAAAACCAAAACGATTAGTAAAATTCGCGATTCCTTCCGTATCAATGAAAAAATCAAATCACGCTTTGTTGCACTGCGTAATCAAAATAAATAAAATTTGCTTTATTAGGTGATAATTGATATACTAACGAATATGGCTAAATTTTTTACCAAAAAAGTTTGTTTAATTACCTTGGCCGTGGTTGTTGCTTTGGGTGGTGTGATTTGGGCTATCGTAGCCAATATTACACCCAAATTTCGTTCGGGGATTACAGCAGTTCCGTCAGCAAGTCAAGTTTCTGGTAATGGAACCGCTGCGGTAATGGTTGATAATTATTTGTATTTTGTTGGTGGTAAGGTTACTACTTCAACGATTAAATATGGGGATAATGAATATTACGCCAACGCTCAAATGCCAGATGCGGGGATTTATCGCGTACAAATTGGCGACCATGGTCAGCCAAGCGTAACTTATACATATGATAATACAGATACTAATGAAAAGGGCGAGAAGGTTGTTTTGCAGGAAGGCGACGCAAAATATAATACTAAGGTCGTCGGTATTAGTGATTGGGAAAAAATTGGACAAAAACATAATGGGATAGAAGCCGTCGTGCCAAAAATTGCTGGTCACGACCAAACCGCCATGTGGGTTTTTGGTAAATATTTAATTTATACTTCACCCCATAACCGTTTGGATAATCGTGGTAATTTAATGACCGGCTATTTAGATTTCTTCCGTGTTGATTTGGATGGTAAAAATCATACTTTAATTTATACGACAGATAGTACGGCATTAACGACCAAAGATTTTACGGTTTGGTCTGATGCTGACGCCAATATCTATTTGTTAGTGGCCGATCAAACGACCGAAAATGAAAGTACGGTTACCACCATTAAGAAAATTAATGTTAAGACTCAAAAAACCAACATCATTGATACCAAAGTGAGTAATGTTGTGTTACCGCGTGCAACCCAATACAAAAACGATAGTGCGAACGAAAACTTGGCCAAAGTTTATGGCGGTGTAATGGCAAATGTTTTTTACACCAAGGCCAGTGAAAACAATTCCAATGAAAATATTATGTATCGTTGTGCCATTGTTGACGGGGAACCGACTGTGGTGGCATCTGGGGCGGATACCACTTTTACGCCTTTGGCAGTAACCCCGATGAATGTTGCGGGTAATGTGGGTGGTGCGCAGTTCGTGTTTTCGGTTAAGATTCCTAATTTAATTCCCCAGAATTTATGCGTAATTCAAAATTTGGATACTTACCACTATGAAACACCAGCGTCTAGTGCCGCCATTGGCTTAGGTGCCGATGACAAAGTTGCGATTTATGCCAACGGTTTTTGTACCAAGAACGGCGAATTGTATCATTATACGATTGAAAATTCGCGCGTGGTTTGGGACCAAGAAAATAATGCTGCTAAACGATTATTGCCAACAAACACGGTTGAAGACAACGGAGTTTTGACGGTCATTAACGATAAAATTTATTTACAAAGTGGTAATGCGGTTTATGTTGTTGACAAAAATGGTAATACCCAAACTTTATCGTTTACTACCAATACGGCGTCCAATGAGGCAGAAACTACTGACAAGGAAGAATCTAGCACCGAAACCGCAAACACATTATCAAACACCTTACCATTGGCGGTTTTGTACCAACCCCAGGGTAATACCGGCGACCCATTAATTTTCGTGGCCGACGCCGATTATGTCCGTTTGTATCATACCGACCAAACCTTTGACTATTTGCGTTTTTATGGCGATTAAGCTTGCTAAAAAACTATTAAAATTTGTTTGACAGTTATTATTAGGTATAATAAACTACAAATAGTTAAAAAATAAAAAAGGAGAAAAAATAAAAAAATGAATTTTTTCAATCAATTAATGGCAAGTCTTACCTCAATCAGTACAAGTAATTTGGACACTATTGTTGGTGCAGTTCAAAATGTTATGTACGCGTTGTTTGGTCTGTTAACTGTGGGGGCAGTTATTTTGTCGATTGTCCTTGCTTATAAGTTCTTTACCGCTGATAGTGAAGATAAACGCAAAAATGCTAAGAAACAATTGATTTATGCTCTCATTGGTGTTATTGTCTTGATTGTTATGTTAGCTTTCGCACCACAAATTGTTACATTGATTAAAGACGCAGCTAAAGGTAACTAAAACTATGTTTACTCTTGCTTTCTAATTGCAACCTTGGTAAATAACAAAGAACACGGTGCACGCCGTGTTTTTTGTTTGCATATATAACGACATGACAAAGATAACCAAAGCCGTGATTACCGCCGGTGGCTATGCAACGCGTTTTTTACCCATCACCAAAGCGGTGCCCAAAGAAATGTTACCGTTGGGTGATAAACCCGTAATTCATTATATTTTGGCGGAATTACAGGCGGCGGGGATTACCGATGTTTTGTTGTTAATTGGGCGTGGGCGTGAATGCTTAATGAATTATTTAGATAAAAATTACGAAGTCGATGATTATTTGGCACGACGCGCAGCACAAACGCAAGATGCGGTACCGGTCAATGTTACAACCAACTTTTTCCGTGATATGAATCTATTTTTTCGGCGGGTCCCGTTACCGCAAGGGGTTGCCGATTGTGTAAAGCATGCCCGCGGCTTTGTGGGCAATGAACCGTTCGTTTTGGCGTATTGTGACGATGTGTTTTTTGACGGTAATCCGACCCAAGAAATGTTGGACGCGTATCAACAGACAGGTAAGTCCGCCATTATCGCGGCACCGGTACCGTGGGAAGATGCGCACCGTTACGGAATTATTACTGCCGATGGTCAAATTATCGAAAAGCCTGCCAAACCCACCAGTAATTTGGTAGCGGTTGGCCGTTACTTAATGCCACCACATTTTTGTGATACTTTGGGGACAGATATTGTGGCCGCGTTAAACCAAATTTCGACCAAAAATATTATCACTACTGGCGCCAAGCGTTTTGATACGGGTAACAAATATGGTTTTTTTGCTGCGTTCCAATATGTTATGCAGCACGCATCTAAATAAAATTTTCGCAAAATTGTATTTCATAGTCGACATAGTTGCGGAAGGCAGTGATTACTTGTTGCACCAATTTTTTACCTTGTGAATGTGTCAGATGTTCACGGTCGTAAGTTAAAGCAATTTCGTATCCAAGAATATTTAGGATTTGGTTATAAAAATCCAAAAAGATGGGGTAACAACTTTTGTTTGTCGTAGCTAAGGCGGTTAGTGCATTAATCGCGGCTACCAAGGCGGCAGGTGCTTGTTCCACAAATTCCAAATGTAATAATGCGTCAGCAATGCTACACGCCAAGTAATAACGGTTTAGATTTTGCGCCAAAGCGTAGGGGGCAACCAAGACATTAATGCTGGTAATGGCTTGACCGGAAACGGTAAATTCACCCACGGTAAACAACCCCGATGACGCGGCCAATTTAGCTTTGGGGCGGTATACACCACGCAAAACACGCCATTCAATGCCATGAGCAGTAAAAACAGCGACGCGGGCATCGTATTCGCCGCTGCGTACCGTTTTAACAATGATGCCAACTTCGACAATTGTTTCACGCATATATCACCAGTTTACCGTAAATAATATAAATATGGAACTGAAAGATGTGTTATGGCAATTGTTTACTACCACCGGCGAAATTGGATATTATAATCTTTACATTGCACTGGAACAAAAAAAACGCTAAACTATAATCTGTGAAACACATTCGTAACTTTTGTATAGTTGCGCATATCGACCACGGTAAATCAACGCTGGCCGATCGTTTGTTGGAAGTTACGGGAACCGTCGCTAAGCGTGATATGGAAGCCCAGTTGCTAGATAGTATGGATTTGGAACGCGAACGCGGTATTACCATTAAACTTACGCCAACCCGCATGCTATACACTTACCATGGTGAAGAATATGTTTTGAACTTAATTGACACCCCAGGACATGTTGACTTTACTTATGAAGTTTCCCGTTCTTTGGCGGCGTGCGAAGGTGCTATCTTGATTGTTGACGCCACCCAAGGTGTCGAAGCACAAACACTGTCGAACGCCTATTTGGCGATTGATAACAATTTGGAAATTTTGCCGGTAATTAACAAAATTGATTTGCCGGCCGCTGATGTTGAGCGTGTGCGCAATGAAATTGAACAAGTGATTGGTATTCCATCTGGCTTGGCTCCGGCGATTTCAGCGAAGAATGGCACCAATATTGACCAAGTATTGGAACAAATTATTGAATTATTGCCCGCACCAACTGGTGACGAAAACCAGCCGTTAAAAGCCTTACTTTTTGATTGTTACTATAATAACTTCTTGGGCGCGGTTTGTTTAGTGCGTCTGTTTGACGGCAAAGTCAAAGTCGGCGACAAAATTAAAATGTTGGCAACGGGCAAGGAATTTGAAGTTACCGAAGTCGGTTTCTTTACGCCGAAACAAACCCCATGTGCACAATTGAGCGCAGGTGATGTGGGTTATTTGTGTGCCAGTATTAAAACCGTTAATGAAATAAAAATCGGCGACACCATTACTTTGACTGAAAACCCATGTGCGCCTTTACCTGGATATAAGGAAGTTCTGCCGGTTGTGTTTACTGGTATTTATCCGATTGCGGGCGATAAGTATGGCGAATTAAAAGATGCGCTGGATAAACTGAAATTGAATGATGCCAGCTTGGAATTTACCAAGGAGACTAGTACGGCGTTGGGATTTGGTTTCCGTGTCGGTTTTCTTGGTTTATTACATATGGAAATTATAACTGAGCGTTTGGAGCGCGAATTCAATTTGGATATTATTACGACGGCACCCAGTGTTAATTATATTGTTCATACGAATGATGGTCGTACGCTGAATGTTTCTAACCCGAGCAATTTACCCAAAGCCGTGGAAATTGATTATTACGAAGAACCGATTGTTGCATTGAAAATGTGGACACCGCCCGAATACATTGGTGCGCTAATGGACTTGGCAACCAATAAGCGTGGGGTCTTTATCGATATGCAACACATGGACGGCAATCGCACCTTATTGAATTTCAAAATTCCTTTAAACGAAATTGTTTATGATTTTTTTGACCGCATGAAAAGTTGCAGTCATGGTTATGCCAGTTTGGATTACGAACCAGCAGGCTATCAACGCGCGGATTTGGTCAAAATGGATATTTTGCTGAACGGGAAAATCTGTGATGCATTGTCCTTGATTGTGCATGAATCAGTTGCGTACTCCAAAGGTAAAGCGTTGGCGGAGCGTTTGAAAGATATTATTCCCAGACAAATGTTTGAAGTGCCAATTCAAGCTGCGATTGGTGGTAAAATTATTGCGCGCGAAACGGTTAAAGCTTTGCGCAAAGATGTTTTGGCAAAATGTTACGGTGGCGATATTACCCGTAAAATGAAATTGTTGGAAAAACAGCGTGCAGGGAAAAAGAAGATGCGCATGTTGGGTAATGTAGAAATTCCCAGTGAAGCTTTCGTGGAGATTTTGAAAATCTAATGAAAAAACCTTTATCAGTGTATATTCATTTTCCTTTTTGTGAAAAACGGTGCGGTTATTGTGATTTTGTTTCTTGTACGGCTACGGAAAATGTTGACGCGTACTTGCAGAAACTTTGTGCCGAAATTCGCGCTTTCGATTTTTCACCATACCAGGTTAACACCATTTATTTGGGTGGCGGTACCCCCAGTTTAATGACGCCGAACCAGTTGGAAAAAGTCCTCAAATGTTTACCTGCCTGTGCGGGGGAAGTTACCATTGAATGTAATCCTAATTCGTTAACCCAGATGAAATGTGCAGCCTATCGTCGGCTTGGGATTAATCGTTTGAGTTTGGGCGTGCAATCTTTTGATAATGCTACTTTACGCGATTTAGAGCGGATTCACGACCTTAAACAAGCATATGATGCCATAAAATTGGCGCACGCGTATTTTGATAATTTATCAATTGACTTAATTAAAGATATCCCGCAGCACACTTTTGTGACGCCACCGCCCGAAATATTGGCAATGATAAAACATATCTCGATTTATTCGTTAACTAAAGATGACCATTGCGTTTTAGATACCGATGAACCAGTGCATTTGCCTAGCGATTTTGTGCGCTATGAGGTTAGCAACTATGCGCGTGCGGGTTATGAGTCTAAACATAATTTGGTCTATTGGACGGGTGGTGAGTATATCGGTTTTGGTGCGGGGGCACATTCATTACTAAATAACCAACGCTTTTGTAATTCAAACGCAATTTTAACTTACCAGCGGGAATTACCGTTTACTCGTAGTGCGGAAGATATTCATGATGAACAAATCATGCTCGGTTTAAGGTTGCGTAGTGGGGTGGCACGGAGTTTATTGGTCGGTAAAGATGATGCGATAAAACTTTTGGCAGAACATGGTTTAGTGACGGTCACGCCCACGCATGTCATAGCTACTACCGCTGGTTTGAAAGTGCTTAATCAAATTTGGTTGCGCTTAGTTTAATAAAACTCAGTTTGACATTTCCGTTTGAATTGGTTATTATATTGCATTAACCGTAGGGGGTTAATTTAATGGTAGAATGGCGGTCTCCAAAACCGCTCATAAGGGTTCAATTCCTTTACCCCCTGCCAAGTGCGTTTCAACACCAAAATATGTTCTATATCTTCGATTATGGGGTAATAGGCATTTTGATTATGACAATAATTTTGTTATACTTATCTTTAATCTTGTGTTATTGTGAACTATGTTAAAAGCAGTATTGTTTGATTTAGATGGCACTTTGTTGCCAATGAATGAAGATCAATTTACCAAAGGTTACTTTGGCATGTTGTGCAAAAAATTAGCTCCATATGGATATAACAGTGAAGAATTAGTTAAGGCAATTTGGACCGGTACCAAAGCAATGATAAAAAATGATGGTTCACAAACTAATGAGCAAGTATTTTGGCATTGTTTTGCGGAAATCTATGGTAAAGAGAAAATTAAAGATGCACCATTGTTCGCCGATTTCTATCATAATGAATTCAAGCAAGCAAAAATCTTCTGTGGTGAGAATCCGCAAGCAAAGGCACTGATCGATTTTGTCAGAACTCAAGGTTTGAAAGTTATTTTGGCCTCAAACCCACTTTTTCCACGCGACGGCATGATTAACCGTTTAGGCTTTATTAACTTAACAGAAAAAGATTTCGATTTTATCACTTCATATGAAACAGCACATTATTCCAAACCAAATCCTAATTTTTATCAAGAAATTTTGGACAGTAATCACTTAACTGCTGATGAAGTAATTTACTTCGGTAATAGTGAAGTTGAAGATTGTGAGCCAGCAAGTAAAGTAGGTATTAAATCTATTTTAGTTGGCGATAAAGGCATCAAGTTTGAAGAAATTAAAAATGTAATTCAAAAAGCAGTAAAAGGAGCATAAAATGAACGAAGTAATTAAGGCATTACAAACAAGAAGAAGCATTCGTAAATACAAACCAGACATGATTCCAGATGAAATCATCGATGAAATTATGGAGGCTGGTACTTATGCTGCAACTGGCATGAATCGTCAAGCCCCAATTATCATTGCGATTAAAGATAAGGTTACTAGGGATAAGCTGGAAGCGTTAAATAAAAAATTTTTCAAAGTTCCATTTATTAAACCATTTTATGGTGCGCCGGTTGTCTTGGTCGTCTTGGCGGATAAGAATGTTTCTACCTATCTTTATGATGGCAGTTTAGTTATGGGTAATTTAATGTTGGCGGCACATTCACTAGGTATTGGCAGTTGTTGGATTCATCGTGCCAAGGAAGAGTTTGAGACTCCCGAAGGAAAAGCCTTGCTAAAAAGTTTAGGCATTAAAGGTGATTACGAAGGCATTGGGCATTGTATTTTAGGCTATCCAGACGAAGCCCCCCAAGCAAGACCGCGTAAAAAAGACTACATTTACAAAATTGATTAATTAGAACCTTAAAATTGAATAATGAAAAGATTGTAAGCCAATGTAAAATATAAAATAAATAAGTTGATATTTATGTTTGTTTTATGTTACATTGTTTTTGTTAATCGTAACAAAAAGTTAAAAAACATTTATCCATGTTGCGATAAAACATAAGGGCAATTAACTCAGCGGGAGAGTATCCGCTTGACGTGCGGAAAGCCACAGGTTCGAACCCTGTATTGCCCACCAATCACGAATAATCCGAACTAAAAAAGTTAACAATTTAAGTTGGGTTCTTTTTTATTGTCATAATGTATGATTATAATTCTTGACCATCGTCTTGTGTTGTAATTAAATCAGCAGTGCTTTGGATATTTAGTTTCTTTAATTTTTGAACATTTGCCGATTTTTCTCTACTTATATTAATAACATCATAAACTTCATCAATTACATCATAACTCGCATTAATAATGTTAATAGTTTCATCAACTTCTTTATTTATATTTTGGTAAATGTCTAAGTTTTTTGTTGGAACTTTTGCAAACTCGTAACGATCAGTGAAATAAGGACTAAATGGCTCTAAAACTTTATCCATACTCTCATTATGATACCCAACAAATTCCATCTGTTTTTTATGAATGCGACGGTAAATCGTAATACAGCATAATGGTTTAAACTGCTTTGATTCATTAAGATACCGCATGTTTATTTGGGTAAAACCAACATCAAGATTATTTAGATTATCTTTAATATTTTTATTTCTTTGATTAAACCATGGTGCTCTAACTCCATAAAATTCTACATTTGGTCCAATCTTTCCAACGAACACAACATTTTCCTTTGATTTGATTATATCTTGACGATTATCAAAAACATAATTTAATATTTTCTCTACTTTATGTATACTTTCCGCTTTCTTTAATCTTCTTTCTTCTACTTTTTCCATATTTTTCCTTTACTTATAGTAATTATTTTAACATTGAAGAAGAATAAATACAAAACCATTAAAATAAAAATTTAATATTCTGCTAGTTTCAAATGTTAGTTACTATAAGGCTGACTTTTTTAATAGTTTATAAGTTTCCGCGGGTGCCTTCAATGATTCATCGTTTGGTTATAAAATTGTTTTAAGCTGTTAGCCAAAATTGATTTGGAAAATTTGTGGTTTTGGACTATCATAATGGTGTGATTAATTTCTTTACTCCGTCAGAAATCGTGGCACAACTCGATGAATATGTTATCGGGCAAGATGACGCTAAACGCGTTTTAGCGGTTGCTGTTTATAATCATTATAAGCGTGTACAGTTTGCCGCCGCAGGAAAAAACGACGGAATCGAAGTTAAAAAAAGCAATGTTATGATGCTTGGGCCGACTGGCTCGGGTAAAACTTTACAAGTTACAACACTAGCTAAAATTTTGAATACTAACTTTGTGGTAGCTGATGCAACCGCAATCGTAGCAGCGGATAATGTAGGCGAAGAAATTAATAAGGTGTTGATTAAGTTATTGGATAAGGCCAACGGTGATGTCCGCGCCGCCGAAATGGGCATTGTATTCTTAGATGAAATTGACAAACTAGTAACCGGTGTCAACCGCATGAAAGGCGAAAGTATTCAACAAATTATGTTGAAGATTGTGGAAGGAACGATTGTTGATCTGCCTTATCATGGTCAAGTCGTAAAGATGGACACCAATAACATTTTGTTTATTTGTGGTGGTGCATTCGTAGAGTTAGCAGGTATTGTGCGTACTCGTTTGGGTGAACGCGATACTATTTTATTGAATGATTTTCAGGTCTTAAAACAGGTTGTGGCAGAAGACTTCGCGACCTTTGGTATGATTCCTGAATTCTGTGGTCGTTTCCCTGTGGTGGTTGTTTTAGAGGCCTTAAATCGGGCTGCCTTAAAGGAAGCGCTGGTTAAACCGAAGAACTCATTGATTTCGCAATATCAAAAAATGTTGGCGGTGGAACAAGTAGAAATTGAATTCACCCCAGCCAGCTTAGATAAAATTGCGGAACTGGCGGAGAAGTTGCAAACTGGCGCGCGTGGCTTGCGTACCATTTGTGAGCGCTTTATGACGCGCATTATGTTTGATATCCCGAACGAAAAGCATTTAAGCAAAATTACGATTACACCGGAAGTGGTAGCAGGCGATGTGAAACCAATTTTCCATTATAGTGTTTCCCAATCGAGTGGTGAAATGGTACCATTCACACCGTTACCTTTGCGTGGTACCAACCCCGATTCTGATGAAGGGGAGGTTGTCAATGGAAAAGGTTATTAATTATCCAAACGGTGATTCCTATACCGGACAAGTCGTCGACAATAAAAAAGAAGGTATTGGTGCATATACTTATCAAGGTGGTGCACGTTATGAAGGTCAATTCCACGCTGATCATCGTCATGGGCGCGGTATCTATTATTTTACTAATGGTGATGTTATGATGGGAACTTGGGTTGACGATGTATTACAAGGCAAAATTGTTTATCGCTTTGCAAATAAAGATCAATACGAAGGCGATGTGCAAAATAATCAATTTCATGGTAAAGGAATTTACCGCTATCACAACGGTAACATTTATCAAGGTGATTTTCAAAATGGCCATCAACATGGTAAAGGTATGCTAATTTATGCTGAGGGTGGCCGTTATATGGGTGATTGGATTAACGGCAAACGCGATGGACAAGGTGTATTAAACTGTGGTGATGGCAATGGTTACGAAGGCGGTTGGCAAAAAGATCAACGCCATGGACGCGGTCGCCAGATCTTTGCTAACGGCGAACAGTTTGTTGGTGAATGGAAAAACAACCAAAAACATGGAAAGGGAATTTACCTATTTGCTGATGGTACCCGTGAAGAAGGCGTTTGGGAAAAAAATCAAAAAGTCGATTAAGCTTTATGGTCTTGAATGGCTTGTACGGCCAATGCATCGCAGCGATTATTAAATTCATTGGTACTGTGACCTTTAACCCAGACATATGTTGGTTTGAATTTTTGATTTAAGATAATGATTTGTTCCCAGAGATCACGATTAGCAACTGGTTGTTTCGCTGCATTACGCCAACCTTTACTTTGCCAGTTATCAATCCAATGTTGGTTAATTGCGTCAACGATATATTTGCTGTCAGTATAAACTGTAACGGGAACAGTGACTGTTTTCAAAGCCAATAAGCCGTTGATAACCGCGGTTAATTCCATACGATTATTAGTAGTATTTAGTTCAAAGCCAGATAGTTCTTTCTCACGGCCCTGGTACAATAAAATCGAGCCCCAGCCACCGGGTCCAGGATTTCCACTGCATGCACCATCAGTATAAACCGCAATCGTATTTTCCACGCGTTCATTATAATGTGCACCAATTAACTTTGGCAATCAGAAATCGTGACGGCGGAAAATGTGAATTAAGGCCCAATATAAGACTACGGTTACGCCAGCTATAACAGGGAAAGTATACAGCAGATTGTAATTTTCTGGCATTGGGGCAAACAACATTCTTGCACCAAAATAGCGTAGTGGGTCTAAACCCATTAGCGGTACATATTGGTAAAAATCAAAACGACCTAATACCAAATTAAGTACAACGACGATAGCACAAAGTAAGGTGGTAAAACCAACAATTACAAAAGGTTTGTTTTTAACAAAGGAAAACAAACCACAAATCGCAATTAGTGGTAGTAACTTGAAAATTAAATTCAAAAAGTAAATGGCAAAATAGTTCAGCGCTGACATGACCATAGCCTTGGTACCATTGAATAAAAACAAAATGTCGGAACTAATGTAGGCACGGAAAAATAACAGGCCACTGACAGCATAAAGACCTGTCATCGCAATTAAAGTAGCCGCAGTTAAAGCAATGATAACTGCTGTTTTCGTTAAAATAATTGTGGAGCGTGTTTTACCTGCTGTGATGGTCGTAACCAAAGTATTTTGGTAATGGTCGGTAAAGAACGCACACGCTGCCCAAATCAATACTAAAAAAGTTATAGGCAACATCGCCATTTCCATGTTGGTAAAAATAAAATCAAACAAACTAACTTGATGGGAGTTATTAAAAATATTGCCAAATGTATAAGGGTCGGCGAAATCTTCCGTTGGGTGTTGTAAACAGTAGTTCGCTATATTACATGCCCGCGTAGAGGCCTCAGGGCTGTGGTAGTTTTCAAAACCCTTATAATCCGCCAATTTACCTTTGTAGTTTGCTGTCTTAGCTACGGCCAACCAGTACTGGTTTACCGCGTATTCGTAAGCAGCGGAATAGTCGTAACCATTTTGTTCAGTTGGGTAAGTGATGATGAACTGTTGTAAGGCATTCAAATCATCATCGCTAATGTCTTGCACGAAAAATAAATTATCCAGAACATCTTTTAAACTGCTATCTTTCCATTTAGGATTAGTGGAATGTAAACCATCAATAATGGAATCACCGCTGGGATTGGATAAATTAAAAAAGCTATTTAATCGTTGCAAAATGTCGTCAAAAATATCACTGTATTCGGTGCGGACTAATAAGTAGTCATTAACAGCTTGACTGTTGTATTGCAAGTAAGTTTGATAATAACCGTTATAAAAACCTTGGAACGCGATTTTGGCAGTATTGTATTTATTGACAACTTGTTCCTTAGTATCATACAAGGTGCTGGCATTCAATGCTTTGTAGGTTTTATAAAATTTATCGAACGCTGTGCTAAATTCAGCACGGTCGATACTGGTATTCCAGTTTTGAATTTTAGTTGCTAATGCGGTATATTGCGCAGTGTAGTCGGGCTCTTCGGTGGGAGTAGTATTATAAAAAATAGCGGTTAGAATCATGGTTGCCAAAGCGGTTGCTGCCAAAACAATTACTACCAGAATCGGTGAAACGCGACGCCAAATTTTTTTCATTTCGTAAATAAATAACATATATCCCCCATCACAAAATCAAAATAATTTTAATATATAAATGCTATGAATACAACTAAAATTGCGGTTGTCGGCGTGACTGGGCTGGTTGGACAAATGATATTAAAGGTTCTAGCAGAGCGTGAAATTAAGGCCGAATATTTTTTCTTTGCCAGTGCATCGCATGCGGGTGAAAAAATTACTATGCATGGTAAACAATATGTGGTTGAAGTTTTAACACCAGGCCGTGTTGCCGAAATTAAACCCGACTTCGCGTTATTCGCGGCTGGTGCTGAGGTTGCGCGTGAGTGGGCACCGCGCTTTGTGGCGGCTGGGGCAACGGTAATTGATAACAGCAGTTATTTCCGTATGCACCCCGATGTGCCGTTGGTTATACCAGAAGTTAATTTAGCTACTATTAAACAACACAAGTTAATCGCGAATCCTAACTGCTCGACGATTGGTGCGGTGGTAGCTTTGGCACCATTGGATCGTGTGTATAAAATCAAGCGTATCGTCTATGCAACCTACCAAGCCATCAGTGGGGCTGGTAAAAATCCGCACTTCAAATTTCCGATTGAAAATAATGTTTTACCCGATATTGATGTGCGCATGCCCGATGGTAATACTAAGGAAGAAAACAAAATGATTCACGAAACCCGCAAAATTCTAGGGCGTAACGATATCGCGATTTCAGCTACGGCAGCGCGCGTGCCCGTTGCCAATTGTCATTGTGTGGCCATTAATGTGGAATTTTACCGTCAGCCGGATTTGGCACAAGTTAAAGCAATTTTAACCCAAGCGACGGGCGTAGTTTACTGTGATGATTACGCGGTACCGACCCAAGCGTCTGGGCACAATGAGGTTTATGTTGGACGCGTGCGCTTGGATAGTGCGCAACCAAACACCTTAAACTTATGGACGGTTAGTGATAATTTGCGTAAAGGCGCAGCAACTAATGCTGTTCAAATTATGGAGTCCTTACTTGCTTGAATGTTTAGTGGTTGATGTTTGTGTCGGAGTTGGCTTTGTGTTGGTTACAGTGCTTACGACATTTTTGTTGATAAAAAAATAATATTTGACATAATTTGACAGGGCGTTTTCGTTATGCTGAAAAGCATAAAGGAGGCGTAATGAATGTTTTCACTCGAACTCATCGGAATGTCTTGTACATTTCGTTAGACGGCGAATTAGATGAGAAGACGGCGGAATATACGCGCTTAGCATTAGAACAGACTATGCTTACGGCGCGGGCTAATCAAATTGTGATTGATTTAGCCAAACTTTCTTTTATGGATTCAACCGGTATAGGTGTGCTACTTGGTCGTTATAAAAAAATGAAAGACCGCGGGATACCAATTTATATTGCTAATCCGTCGGTACAGGCGGAACGAATTTTTCAAATGACTGGCTTATATAAAATCATGCCAAAAATAAAAGGGGCAATGTTATGAATGAAGTGATTAACACTATGTCAATGCAAATTCCAGCCAAAAGCGAAAATGAATCTTTTGCGCGTGCAGTGGTCGCAGCTTTTTGCGTCAGCTTGAATCCAACGATTGATGAAATCAGTGATATTAAAACCGCAGTTAGTGAAGCGGTTACTAATTGTGTTGTGCACGCTTATCGAAAGCGACAAAGTAATGATGATATGATTGTGTTAGAATGTAAATTGTATCCGCAGATGCTGGAAGTTAAAATTAGTGACCGTGGTGTAGGTATTCCTAATATTCAGCAAGCCATGGAACCATTTTATACGACAGAACCAGATAATGAGCGTAGTGGCATGGGATTTACCGTGATGCAAAGTTTTATGGACAAAATTTTGGTCAATAATCAAGTCGGGGGCGGAACTGTGGTAACCATGCAAAAAGTTTTTACAAAGGAAAGTAAACAAGTCAGTGGGGAATGATTCCCCATGCAATCAGATAATGTTATTGATTTGGTTTTGCGTGCCAAAAGCGGCGACGAGCAAGCCAAGAACACCTTAGTGCAACAGAACCAACCCTTAATTAAGTCACTGTTACGCCGTTATTTAGGTAAGGGCGTCGAATATGATGATTTATATCAGCTAGGTTGTTTGGGGTTCGTCAAAGCGATTAATAAATTTGATCCACAGTATCAAGTTAAATTTACAACCTATGCCACACCGTTAATTATTGGTGAGATTAAACGCTTTTTACGCGATGATGGGGCGGTTAAAGTTAGTCGCTCAGTCAAAACTTTATATGTAAAAATTAAAAAATATTTATTATTAAAAAGCGGCGATATTGAACCACCCACTTTGGATGAAATTGCGACTGCCTGTGGTGTAACCAAAGAAGAGGTAATTTTTGCGATGGAAGCATCACATTTGCCTTTGCCGCTGTATGCGGGAAATACCAATGATGATAGTGATGAAGCATTGTGTTTAGCAGATAAAATTGTTGCCAGTGATGACAGTGCGTATCTTGATCATTTGATGATTAAAAACATGTTAGCGCGTTTACCCGTACGGGAGCGCCAAGTAATTCTATTGCGTTATTTCCGTAACGCGACCCAAAGTGAAGTTGCGCGTCGTTTACACCTTTCACAGGTGCAAGTTAGTCGAATTGAACAAAAGGTTTTGCAAGGTATGAAAGCCTATATGTTAGCGGGTGAAGATGCAATTTAATGTGTTGACAAAAGGATAAATTTATTTTATCATAGTCGTTATGAACGCAATCATTATGCAAGGTGGTAAACAATATCATGTTCAACCAGGCGACGAAGTCGTCGTGGAAAAGATTGACGGCAACATTGGTGACAAAGTTACCGTGCCGACCGTGATGACCTATGAAAATGGTAAAGTTGATACTAAGCCGGGGAAAGTAACTGCCACAATCGTGGAACATGGTAAAGGTGACAAAATTGATGGTTTCAAATATAAACCAAAAAACAATGTGCGTAAAAAATACGGACATCGTCAACCTTATACAAAAATTAAAATCGGAGGAAATAACTAAGCATGGCTCATCATAAAGGTGGCGGTTCAACCGCGAATGGAAGAGATAGTAATTCAAAGCGTTTAGGCGTAAAGATTGCTGATGGTCAATTGGCTAAGGCTGGTGCTATTATTGTGCGTCAACGCGGTACCGATGTAAAGCCGGGCGACAATGTTGGTTGTGGTCACGACCATACTTTGTATGCTTTGAAAGCAGGTACTGTTAAATTTAGTCGTAAGGCTAACAATAAAAAATTCTGTTCCGTAGAATAATTGAACAGATGTGACCATATAGATGGTCATGGTTAAAAGTATTAGTAAGGGAGTGTTATGTGCTGTAGTCGTTACACTCCTTTTTATTTTGGGATTTGCTTTGTTAGTGCAATTAACCGGTATCAGTAACAATGTTATTGCTCCGGTCATGCAGGTAGTTAAGGTCATTTGCATCTTCGTGGCGGTAGCAATCGCCATTAAACCCGCGAAGAGTAAGGGTTGGCTTTATGGTGCGTTGGTCGGTTTATTGTATATGGTTTTGACTTTCGTAATTTTTGCGATGATAGATGGTAAGTTTACCGTGGGAATTAGCGCACTAAGTGATTTACTGTTTCAGGTTTTAGTTGGTATGGTTTCGGCGGTTATTTTACGCTTACGAAATAAAGATGTAGAAGTTGCTTAAATATGTTATAATTACTTTGTGGATAAATTTTTAGTCATTGATGGTAATAGTTTATTGAATCGCGCGTATTACGCGTTTGGTGGTCGCGGGGAAATTGGAGAGTTAAGTTTTGGTGGTATGCCGACCAATGCAGTTTATGGTTTCTTGAATATGTTTATCAAAGCCGCAACGGATTTGAAGGTTAATTATGTTTGTGTGGCATTTGATATGCGCCAACCGACTTTTCGTCATCAAATGTTCAAAGGGTACAAAGCTAACCGTCATAAAATGCCCGACGACTTGGCAGTGCAATTTGACCAACTGAAAAACATCTTAAAAACTATGCAAATTAAAATTTATCAGTGTGCTGGTTATGAGGCTGATGATATTATCGGTACTATCGCACGACAAGCCAAAGATGTTAAAGTGATTAACTTAACTGCGGATCGTGACGGATTACAATTAGTCGCGCCGAATGTTGAATTACATTTGACTAAAACTGGCGTTACTAATTTAGATGTTTGGACGGTAGAACGAATTAAAACCGAATTTGGTTTGACACCGCGTCAGTTGATTGATGTTAAAGCATTAATGGGTGACAAAAGTGATAATATTCCCGGCGCGATGGGAGTCGGTGAAAAGACTGCTTTATCGTTAATTCAGAAGTATGGTTCGGTCGAAGCGGTATTAGCCGCTGGAACAAATAAAAAGGTTAACGCCAGTGCAGCAATGGTTAAGTTGTCGCGCCAATTAGCAGAAATCAATTGTCAAGTGCCAATTGATTTTAAGTTAGATGACTGTCATTTTGTTTATCCATTTGATGATAATGTAAAACGCGAATTTGAAAAGGCTGGCTTCAAAAGTTTATTGCGTCGTAATATTTGGGTTAGTGGTGCGAGTGTGGTTGAACCGATTAAACCATTATTTGCTGATGTTAAAGACGAAAGCAAGGCGTTAGATGCAGCTGTAATGCCGGTCTTGCATAAAATGTCAAATCACGGTGTAAAAGTCAATGTCGCGGCACTAGACGCCCTAGGTATAAACTTACAGAACGAAATCGCCACCTTGGAAAATGAACTTTATGCCTTGGCGGGTGAAAATTTTAATGTCCATTCTACACAGGAATTAAGCGATGTTTTGCAACGCAAATTAGGCGTAAGCTTGACCAAAAAAACTAAAACCGGATATTCCACTGATGAAGAGGTGTTGACTAAGTTAGCACCGACCGTGCCCTTGGCTGCAAAAGTTTTGGAATTTCGGAGTAAGTATAAAATGTATTCCACCTATGTGCGTGGCTATGGTAATGCGGTGGATTTAGAAGGATTAATTCATACGACTTTTAATCTTGATAAAACTGCGACGGGGCGTTTATCATCAAGTGAACCCAACTTGCAAAATATTCCACAGCGTAAAGGCGATAGTGACTTATTGCGTCAAGTCTTCGTTTCGCGTTTTCCCAACGGTAAAATGCTCTCTGCTGATTATTCGCAAATTGAATTGCGCTTGCTGGCGGCGCTATCTGGCGAAGACAGTTTAATTGACGCTTTTAATCGAGGGGTAGATATTCATCGTGAAACAGCACAAAAAATGTTTGGTGACCCCGAACGACGCCGTGAAGCTAAGACGGTTAATTTCGGAATTATCTATGGTATTTCGTCTTTTGGTTTGGCTAAGGATCTACATTGTACTTTCCATGAGGCGGCAGAGGTAATTAAAAATTACTTTGTCACTTTCCCTAAGGTAAAAGCCTTTTTGGATCATTGCGTGGCTAGTGCCAAACAAAATGGTTATATTTCAACG
>JAFZSF010000011.1 GCA_017619495.1 Clostridia bacterium
CTTGTAAGCCGGCGTTTTAAGGTTATAAATTACCTTACTCATAATACCTTTTAAGGACTTTTTATCGCTTTCGACATATTTCCCCGGATTTTTTATACGGTCTACGCGTTCATTTTCTTTGTTAACACGGGTTTCATTAACCTTAATAATCACAAAAGGAGTCAAATATGCCGAGGCTGCACCCAAAGTTAACACACCGCCAAAAATCATCAACACAGCCCAAACTTGCGATAAATTCACTCCACCTTTGGCTCCTGTATTATCAATCACGAATTGTCCCACAATCCGCTTATTAGCGTTAGAATTAAACTGTACCAAATAAATATCATTCTCTAATCTTTTCAAAAAACGAACTGTTACACGACTTTTATCACTGGCATCGGTTTCCCAATCAAAATCTTTATTCGGTTCATAAACCGTACCCGTAATTGATTTCACCGTAATATCCATTGTATCTAAACTCACGATATCAAGCAGATTATCAATCGCATCATGCGGAATACCGTCTGTTTTAGTGGCTGATTCTTTCAAATTTGGTCGCGCCGCCCCACTGTTAAAATTTACTTTCAAGGATAAAGTTCTTTCGTCACCAAATAAATTATTTATACGACGCTCACCATCATTATTTACCACTTGAATATAATTCCAATCGTCAGTGTAAAGTACGGTAAAAATATCCTCAATTTTTTTCTTTTCACCATTAATGTTTTGTTCATAGGCACAACTCACGCCGTAAACACCCGCAGGTGCCGTTTCGCGCAAATACCAAAACACAGTACAATCTGTCTCATTATCATTTACATCAACCCAAAACTCGGTAATTTCTGCAGGTAATGGTTTCCATTCATCATCAATATACTGCTGCGCAGTTATTGTCGGTTGAGCCTCTACAACGGTATCATCAACAGTAATTGACGCGTAATACACATTTTTAGGGTTTGGTTCATCAGGGCGACATAAATACATACCAATATCGTTAAATGTTCCAGCATTTCCCGCCGTAATTTGCCGTACATTATCATTTTCCGTATCACTTAAGGGGGATAAACCAACTATCATTGAACGATTAGAGAACTGTGGCACACTAAATAACGCACAAAAAACCAGCAGTGTCCCCAAAACAACCAATGACAAAACCAATCTTTTGTGTAATTGTTTCAACTCTCCCCCAACAACCACCTAAGTATAACTTAGTTATGTGAAAACGGCAAATAAATATTAATGTTTCACTGTGCTGCGTTAGCTTCATCAGTATCCAAATGAACAGTTGGAAAATCCACATCTGATTGACGCACAACAACATTATGAAAAGTTATTTTTCGTGCCGTACCAAGTACTATTTCCACCATTTCTCCATCGGCTAACCCCATTTTTTGCATATCGCCACTGTTAATGTGCAAATGACGCTGGGCAATAATCATACCTTCGGGCAAATTAATTGTACTATTAGTTCCAACCAAAGTTACTGGTGCAGAATCATGCAAGTCGCCACTCATACGCACAGGTATATCCTTTATCCCCAAAGTATAACTATCAGTAACAGAAATTTCGACTTGCGTCTGATGACGGAATGGGCCTAACACCGCTACTTTTTCAAAATTACGCTTGGTACCGACAATCGTAACCGTTTTATCAGATTTAAATTCGCCTTTAACACTTAAAGGCTTAACCACGCTTAATTTCGCATCAGCCCCAAATAGAGCCACAAAATCGGTTTGGGATAAATGAACATGACGCGCCGAAGTCTCTACTCGATAATCATTACTTGATAATTTCATATAGTTAATATTATCAAATATCCTTAAACCTACCAAATAAAAAACACCTTTTCCCTATCAAGTACAACTAACATTTCCTTTAACAGTGACATAGATAATATCATGTGTGGAATTTTCGGTTGTCACAGCCAGCAATCACAAAATCTGGTTGAACAAACTTTACAAGGATTAAAAATTTTAGAATACCGTGGTTACGACAGCGCGGGTATTGCTTATACGATAGACAACCAATTAAAAGTTATCAAATCAATTGGTGATATTGACCAATTAAAACAAAAAGTTATCAACCCACCTACCACTACAACATGCATCGGACATACACGCTGGGCAACCAACGGTACGGTAAGTGTTAAAAATTCACACCCACATTTATCTACCGACAGCTCAATTGCCGTTGTACACAACGGAATAATTGAAAATTACCAACAATGTGTCGAATTCTTAACCAAGCATAACATAAAACTAAAAACACCGGTCGATACTGAGCTAATCCCCAATATGCTGTATTTATTATCTCATAACAAACACAATATACATCAATATTTACAAGGCCAGTATGTTTTTTGCGCCACAGACAAACAATCAAACAGTCTATTCCTTGCTAAGAAAGGCAACTTGCCATTATATATCGGACGGAGTCTGCAAACCATTTACATATCCAGTGATACTCTCGCACTACCCCAAACAGTTACACACATTATTGCCATGGAAGATATGGAAACTTGCGAAGTTTTCGACCATCAACTTCAATTCTACAGTAACGGGCAACCTATTACCAAATCATGGCAATCATTTAATCAATCGTTTATCGCCAGTGATAAAAATGGATTCGCGACTTACATGGAAAAAGAAATCAACGAAATTCCTGCCATCATGGAGCGAATTATCAACACCTATCGGAAAGATAGTACCATCATTCGTTTAATAAACCAAACCCGTACACAATTCAAACAAACCAAATGTATTCACCTTTGCGCTTGCGGCACCAGTTACCACGCTGCCCTAATTCTTGCCAAGATTATTGAGCGCGACCTTCATATGCGCGCTATTGCTCACATCAGCAGCGAATTAACCACTACCACACTACTTAACGAACCGGCAATTGCAATTGTAATCAGCCAATCCGGCGAAACTGCTGACACCTTATCCGCCATGGATATTTTACAACAACACAAAATCCCTATTATCGCATTTTGCAATGTAACCACCAGCACCATCGCCAAACGCAGTCAAACTATATTTCCCTTACTTTGCGGACCAGAAATTGCTGTCGCCAGCACTAAGGTATTCTGCGCCGCACTTTTGGTCGGTTGTTTATTAATCAAGGATTATAACACAATATCTTGTGGTAATTTTATAGAAAACACCACAAAAACCCTACAATTTGCGCGCAAAATTTTGTCAGCACCTCACAAGATACCACATCGAATTTTTATTATCGGTAAAGATATTAACCATGTGTTGGCGCTTGAAGCCGCCTTAAAAATTAAAGAGGTCACCTATCTCCACTGCGAAGGTTACCCCGCTAATGAACTTAAACATGGTCCACTCTCTATGGTTGATGATAACACATTATCAATTGTCTTTGGCGACGATGCCACCAATGCTTCCGCCGAAATTCAAGCGCGTGGTGGTAAAGTAATTATCATACCTACACCTAATTATCAAAGTGACCCCTTGGCCTTTATTCATCAAATCATTCCTGCGCAAATTTTCGCACTAGATTTAGCATTAACACTGGGCAATAATCCAGACAAACCGCGTAATCTCGCCAAAAGTGTAACCGTTTTATAAATTAATCTTCGGTTTGTAATTCGTAAACAGAGTGTGTATACATACCATCTTCTTCACGAATTAAAGTCATATCAAAACCTTCGCGGTTAACATTATCTGCTTCTACACTAACCAATTCGCCGTCAGCATTACGCTCTACTACCGCATGGCGATAAATTCCCAACGGTTTAATTTTCTTTAATCCTGCGCTAAAATCCGTCTTTTCATCATAAAATGCGCGGTAATTATATTCAAAAACCGATTCCAAACCAGCAGCACGAAATACACGGTTTTCCAAACCAATCTCCCCACCAAAGCGTGGATTTGCTTCCATGGCGTAAACCTTACCATCTTTTCCGAACAATAAGTCAACATGCACCCAACCGCGCATTCGGTATTTCTTACTGGTACGCACGAACTCACCGAACTTACGCCCGCAATCATAGGCTTGTTTCAACATCTCTCTTGGTAATTTAGTAAAGGCCTTAAATTCCACATAGTCCAATTTATGGTGTTCCGTATAACGGTGTACCACCGACGGCATAATGTGCACTTCGTTATTGGAAACCAACAAGTGTAAACTGGTTGAACACAAAGATTCAATATAATCGCTGACCAAATAAGTTTCGCGCGGATAAATCTCTTTAATCGAACGGGCTTTAAAGGCTTCATTAGCGAAATATTTTTTGTTAATCACCAATGTTCCAAAACCACCCGAACCATAGTCACGCTGGATGACAACCTCTTTTTGTTCCGGATAAGTACCATTTTTCAAGCGTTTAATAATCTCCGAACCAATCACATATTCGTATGGCGCAAATGGTAAAACATCTTCAAAAATTTTACGAAACTGAAATTTACTATCCAGTACGGCAAAAACCTTGGGATTATTACAACACAAAATTCGGTCTTGCAATTCCGGTGGAACATAACTAGCATACACGGGTGAATACGGATAAAAGTACGCATCTGGCACTTTGGCCACAATTTCACGGCATTTTTCATTAAAAAATTCACGCATAATTTTAGTATTACGTTCATCAAACTCTACATTTTGACTTAATTGAATACGTGTAGTTGCATTATGCGCAATGTTACCACGTTTATTATTACCCAATTCGGTAATACTACCTGCGAAGTAACCGTCCATAGTTTGATTGTAAAAACTGGCCTCAGCATCACCTTGTCGGTATCCGATGTAATAGATATTTTTCATTCTATATTATACCAGTTTTTACGATTAGTGTCAAACTAGGCCAAAGCAGTTAAGGCGTCCCATGTTGTCGGGCCAACGATGCCGTCCACACTTAATCCAGCCGCGCGTTGGAAGATGCGGACCGCATTGTTAGTGGCAGCACCAAAGATTCCATCAACGGTCAAATACGGGATTTGGGCATAAGTATTACGCGCATTATTTAACAAGTTTTGCAAAGTTACCACATTACTGCCGGTACTACCCTGTCGCAAATAAACTCCCGGCCACGGAGTGGAATTATTACCACCATCTGATATTTCGTCACCTTGCAAAGTTCGGTAAACCTGATATAACTTATTCCAGGTGTTAGGACCGACCACACCATCAGCCGTTAGACCGAATAAGCGTTGGAAGCTACGCACCGCATTCGCCGTATTATTACCAAAGACACTGTCTTGGGTCACTGCCTGTACCCCAGGGTAAAATTGTGCAATATAGTTTAACAAATATTGTAATTTCAAAACATCATTACCACGACTACCGGCGCGTAAAACGCTAGTTGGCGGCACATTACCAACACCGATAAATTCACCTTCTGCATTCAATTCAGCCAAACCAGTTACTGCCGCGTAAATTTGCGAAATTTTATTCCAAGTACTAACACCTACCACCCCATCAGCGGTTAAATTAAAAGTGCGTTGGAACACTCGAACCGACTCTTGTGTTTGTGAACCAAAGTTACCATCTACCGGTGCAATGGTTGGTATTAATGGGTAATTACGATGAATACGATTTAAGAAGGTTTGCATGCGACGCACATCAACTCCCGAAGAGCCTAGGCGCAACGGTGTACCCGGATAAGAATTTTGTACCGAACCGGTTGGCGCATTACTCAAAACAATATCATTAGGATAATAATAGCGTAAAATTTCCAAAACCGATAAACCTTGATTAGCCAAAGGTACCGTCCCCCATTGTGACAAACCGTTACAAGTCGCGGTAGTACCATTACAGAACTCGGTAAAATATGGATTACGGAAGTTGTCACGGTGGGCATAAACCGTAAAGACCCCATCCACTAATTCAGAAATATTTTTGTATATTTCACGGTTGCGTACATAAGCCATATCGTAAACTGTCGAGTTGGTAATATCGAAATTATAACCACGCGAACGATACCACTCGGTATAAATACGGTTCAAAGCAAAAGTTACTATTGCCGCGATATTAGCCAATAACGCATTAGTTGGCCAAGTTGGATAAATTTCACTGCAAACCACATTTTTAATATAATCTTGAAATGGCACGCGAATATTGGCAGCATTACTATTTGGCGCACCCAAATGCACGGTAATGTAATCTGGTACCACAACACTACTTAACACACGACCAGCTTGTTCGGGATCAAATCCATCATCGGTACCCACCTGCCCATGTTGAGTTGTTGGTAAAGTCACATCGGGCGGTGGTGTCACAAAACTCTGGTCGGCATCGTCCTGCCCTTCCACATAAGGTTCTAAATTCAAAGCCACCACGGTAGTAACCTCATCGTAAATTTGCACATCAATTTTATCAATACTTTGGTAGTCATTTTGGCGCACTGAAACATCGCATAAACCATAAGTCGTTTGACCTGTCGAAGGTGCTTGCGAAGATTCTTCATCTGGTGCTGATAAGGTGTAAGTTGGGCTGTCTCCGTTAGCATCGGTTATACCCGAAAACAAAACCACTCCATTCTTATTTTTAATTATATAAGATGCGTTGGCGACCGGTTCGGCTCCATTACCAGCGGTCGTCGTAATTTTAAGATAACCTGTTCCCATATTTTCTCCTTTTAAGAACTAATTCAGTCTATGGAGTAACAAAAAAAATGTTTCCGCCATAACTATAATCATGGCAACAATAGTAATCGATGCTGGGCACGGCGGATACGATGCAGGCGCAGTTAACGGGACGCGCTACGAGAAAAACGATAATTTACGCATGGCGATGGCAGTCGGCGAAAGGTTGAAAAGATGTGGTGTTAATGTCATCTACACCCGCACTACGGACACCTTTGTTCCATTATTAGAACGCAGCCGTATCAGTAATAACAACAATGCTGATTTGTTTGTTTCTTTCCATCGCAATTCAGCTAGCAATCCAGCTGCTAACGGCGTAGAAACTCTGATTTACACTAACGCTTCCAATAAATCACTACAAACAGCCGAGGCTTTACAACAATCTTTGGTCAATGTCGGGGTACAAAGCAACCGTGGCGTAAAACGCGCAAACCTCAGTGTTTTACGCGAAACCAACGCCCCCGCTCTGTTAATCGAACTAGGTTTCATCAGTAATGACCAAGATAACGAATTGTTTGACAACGAATTTGACGCCTATGCGGACGCGATTGCGCGTAGTCTAGCCCAAGCTGTCGGTGTTAATTGTAACCCGGGCGGCGGTGATAATGGCAGTGGTAATGGCGGCAACCAAAATACCACAATTCGTAACATTCAATCCAACTTAAACGCCCGTTACGGTGCCGGTTTAACAGTTGACGGTATATGGGGACCATTATCAAAACGCGCTTTAATTCGCGCACTACAAATCGAATTAAATATGCTTTACGGCGCTGGCTTAACCGTTGATGGAATTTTCGGACCCCGTACCAAAGCTGCCGTCCGTAACCTATCACAAGGTAGCCGCGGCAACTTGGTTTGGATTTTACAAGCCGGACTATATGTCAAAGGATTTGAAACCGCACTTGACAGCGTCTTTGGCGCTAACACCGCAACCCAAGTGCGTGCTTTCCAAAGTGATAACGGCTTAACTGCCGACGGCATTGCCGGACCAAACACTTTTGAAGCCCTAATGCGTTAATTAAGCCATTTTTTTATCATTATAAGAGCATCAAAATTGATGCTCTTTTTTATTATCAATAAATTACAAAAATACTTATCGATTCTGATTAATATCACAACAAAGCATTAAAATACCGGCAAGTGGACTAACAAAAATAATCGTACAAATCTTAAACCCCAAACCGACCGATTGATTTTTAGCGATTGCTCTAAAATAATAAACAGTCATAGGAATCAACCAAAAGAGTGACGCTGCGTGCGAAAAAGCAGAAACTGAGAATAGTACCTGATAATTGAGATTAATCACATTAAATAAATCAATAATATCGTACCAATCAACTAATTTAACCCAAAATGCCATTACATGTTCTAAATTCGTCAATGATAAAGCCACAAAACCTGAATAACAAATAAAGACGGCAGCCCGCACACATGCAATAACCATCAAGACCTTGGCAATAATTTGTAAAACCATTTTTGTTTTATCATCAATAAAGAAGCGATTGCGTTTTAGTTTACGACCACATTGCGAACAAAATTGCATATCATCTTTCACTTCAGTGCCACAATGGGTGCAAAACTTCTTTTGTGTTTCTTGTGCCTTCGGATTTACCGTAAAACCACAATACGGACACAATGTTGCATCATCGCGAATTTCCTTGCCACATTCACTACAAAACATTTTTCCTCCTTAGTACAATTTAAGCAATTTACCATTACTGCATTACTTTATTATCACATATTTTTAATTGACAGCAAAGCAAAAACTATTCAATCACTTCTTTTTCAGGGTCATGTTTTTTAATTTCAAAAAAAGCCAGCGATTAGTCACTAACTTTTGAAACTAGCGGAATAATTAACACCCTGACTGAAACAGTTGGGGTGTTTTTCTTTCTTGACCAACTGTTAAACGGATAATCTGCTGTCGTCATAGGTTATCGTGAATATATAATATTTTAATATCGTTAGATATGCACTTTAACCTTGACAACAAAGATATCCGTTTAC
>JAFZSF010000002.1 GCA_017619495.1 Clostridia bacterium
GGAACAAGCATTCAATGCGAAGGTACAGGGTGTCGACGAAAAATTATTAATGAAGTACCGTGCCATTCGTAAAAGTAAAGGTAATGACATGAAAGATGTGGTAGTACCATTGACTTTGGATAATCGATGCCAAGGTTGTTTTATGGATGTGCCAAGTGCTATGGTTAATAAAATCAAAACTGATGGTTGGGTAACTTGTGACGAATGTGGTAGGATTATTTATCAAGCATGAACGCATTAAAAGATTTTACAGCATTTTATCAAAAAATTACCGCTACTAGTTCGCGTTTGGAAAAAGAAGCTATTTTGAAAGATTACCAAGACAACGCGGCGGTAAAAGAAATTTTACATTTTTTATTTAATCCGTTCATCGTTACGGGAATTAGTAAGAAAAAATTGGTCAAAACCGTTAACATGACCGTACAAAGATGCCAAGATTTGCATGAATTACTGGCATATTTTACCATGCATAATACTGGACGCGACGAAGATATTGCTTATTTGAAACAATTTACCAGTGACCTAGATGCGGGACAAGCTGAACTAGTGTATGGTATCATTAAAAAGGATTTAACCTTAGGTGCCAGTGAAAAGACACTGAATAAAGTTTTTGGTAGTGATTTTATTCCAGCTTTTAATGTGATGCTAGCGGAAAAGTATGCCGAAAATACCGAATTTGTGGTCGGTAAGCGTTTTGTGATTACGGAAAAATTTGACGGCGTGCGTTGCATGTTAATTTTTAATGATGCTGGCGAACCAACATTCTTTTCGCGTGCGGGAAAATCCTTTGATGATATGGTAGAGTTGGACGCAGAAGTACGCCATTTGAATCCGCAAATGGTGTATGATGGGGAATTATTACTAGGGGTAGAAAAACCAATTGATAGTGCTGATTTATACCGCATGACAGTTAAAGTAACCAACAGCGACGGAGCAAAGACTGGTTTGATTTATAATATTTTTGATAGTTTACCAAAGTCTGATTTAATTGCTGGGGGTAGTGCCATTCCGTGTGAAGAACGCAAAGCTAAATTGGGTCAGGAACTGCGTCAGGTAAACCAACCCCATTTGAAAGAGGTACCAATTTTGTATGCTGGTGATGATGTAGCTCAAATTGATAAAATCTGTGATGAGTATACCAATATGGGACGCGAAGGGGTAATGGTTAATCTTGCCAACGCTCCGTATGAATGCAAGCGCAGTAAAAATTTGTTAAAGGTTAAGCGTTTTAACACAGCCGATGTACGTGTGTTGGATTGGGAAGAAGGATCTGGGGCTAACCGAGGAAAGTTGGGGGCAGTGATTGTTGAATTTATGGCTCCGGACGGTAAAAAATATACTTGCAAAGTGGGCAGTGGCTTTGAAAAAGAGGAGCGTGAAGATTTTTTTGCGCACCCAGAAAAGATCGTTGGTCATATCATTGAGGTTGGTTACTTTGAATTGTCACAGAACCAAAATGATGATGGTTATTCATTGCGTTTTCCGACTTTCAAGGGAATGCGTGATGATAAAGACGAGATTTCAATGTATTAGTCAAAAATGCTCGAAAATTAGTTTGTCACGCAAAAAAATAATGCTATAATATAGATTATGATTTATCCCAAAATTGAAGATTGTATTGAAAAAGCCGACCATAATAAGTATGTTTTGACCGCAATGGTGTCAAAGCGTGCGAGGGATTTAATTGCCCGCAATATGGGACAAAATATTACTGGTAAAGAAAAACAAATTTCCTTAGCTATGCGCGAAGTTGTCGATGGTAAAATTGTACCTACGACGACTGTTAATAAAAATGCTCACTAATCCATGATGAAGTATGCCAAAGTCGTTATTGATGCGGTTCTAAATGCTGGGGCAATCCCCGCCCAAGATGCGGCGTGGGATTATTTAATCCCATCTGATTTAGCAGTAATGCGTGGATCTTGTGTGATTGTGCCATTTGGAAAGCGCGAAATTGATGGTTTTGTGATTGCGGTTAGTGATAAAAGTGATGTAGCACCCGAATTGTTAAAGCCAATTCATGGCTTGGCAACTGACTTGGTAATTAAACCGGAACTTTTGGATTTAATGCCGCAAATTTGCGACCGATTTAAGTTGCGTCCAATTGATGTTTTGAAATTATATTTACCCAGTATAATACGGACGGGAAAACCTAAACGCAACGGAAAAAGACGCGTGCCGGTCAGTATGGCACTGACTGATCAGCAAGTGGTTTTGAATGCTGAACAACAACATTGTGTCGATGCTGTCATGGCACAACCTGATAATGTCTACTTGTTAAAAGGCGTGACGGGGAGTGGAAAGACCGAAGTTTATATGCATATTATCAAAAAAGTGCTGGAAGCGGGAAAAACCGCGTTGGTTTTGGTTCCAGAAATCGGTTTGACACCACAGGTTTTAGCTAATTTTAAGGCGCGTTTTGGTAATGTGGTGGCAATGGTGCACAGTAAATTAGGTGGTGGCGAGAAGTACGACGAATGGCTACGGGCTGACCAAGGAGAAGCGCGTATCGTAATCGGGGCGCGTTCGGCAGTGTTTGTGCCATTACAAAATTTAGGTGCAATTATCATTGATGAAGAGCATGATGGTAGTTACCAAAGTGATAGTAATCCGCGTTATTTAACGCATGATATTGCAATTATGCGTGCACAGTGGCATCATTGTCCAGTTGTATTGGGGTCGGCGACACCGTCGGTGCAAAGTTTCTATTTGGCTCAGCAGGGCGAATATAAATTGTTAGAGTTAACTAAGCGGGTTAATAATGTCCCATTACCTAAAATTGAATTGGTCGACATGGGACATGAAATTCGTTCGGGTAATGGTGGCATTTTCGGTACCGAAGTTTTGGCTGATTTGATTACAACTTTACGCGTGGGTCACTCAGCGATGATCTTTTTGAATCGTCGTGGTTATTCACAAACGGTGCGCTGCTTACAATGTGGTTGGAGTGCTAAGTGTGAAAATTGTGATGTTTCAATGGTTTATCATAAAGACGATGAACAATTGAAATGTCATTATTGCGCGGCGCGCATGCCTTTCCCTTCGCGTTGTCCGCATTGTGGTAGTACCTATATAAAACACGGGGCTATGGGGACGCAAAAGATTTGTGCTGAACTGGAAAAGATGTTGAAGCAAGCTGCACTGAATGTGCCAGTTTTGCGCATGGATACGGATAATACCCAAACTAAGGGTGCATTAGTGAAAATCTTGGACGAATTTGCTAAGACGGCGCCGTCGGTCTTGGTGGGTACGCAGATGATTGCAAAGGGACATCATTTTCCACAGGTTAGTTTGGTAATTATTGTCAATGCGGACGGTGGCTTCGTGGCAGATTATCGCTCGGCGGAGCGCACCTTTGCTTTATTGACCCAAGTGGCGGGAAGAGCGGGGCGTGCGGTTGGTACAACGGGTAAAGTTTATTTGCAGACTTATATGCCAAACCATTATGTTTACAAATTTATCCAAAACTATGATTATTTGGGTTTTTATCAAAGAGAAATTACAGAGCGACAGACTACTAAGTATCCACCATTTACGACTATTGTGCGAGTACTGGTTTCAGGTACGGTGGATACTAAGATTATCAATGTTATTAAAGAAATTATGCGACCGCTGCGTGATTATGATAAGGAATACCAAAATTTTATTTACTTAGGGGCGATGAAGTGTCCTTATGGACGACTACAAAATAAATATCGCTATCAGATTTTAGCACGAATTAAACAAACAGTGGCAGATGAGACTATCAACTACATGCATAAATGCGTAAAGGTAGTAGAGGAGTTGCCGATGGCACATAGCGTAAAAATATTTTTTGAAATAAACCCAGCAAGCTTATCGTAAGTATAGAATATGTTAACCGTAGTGTCGTCCGGTAAAGCAATACACCGCACGCGCGTCCGTCAGCGAAAAATTAAGCGAAGAAAGCCGCTTAAATCCGTTAATCTACAAAAAATTGTGGGAATTGTACATAAAATAACCCCTAGATATTGTGATTTATCACTCTTGATACCAGTATTGGGGTTGGTAATTTTTGGTGTTTTAATGATTTATTCAGCATCGAATTACAATGCCAAAATCTATTATGATGATAGTTTTTATTATGCGGTTAAGCAACTGATTGGGCTGGTACTAGGATCGGTTGGATTATTAGCAATGTATTTTATTGATTATCACTGGTTACAAAAACTGGCTTGGGTGATTTTCGGTATTGCTGTGGCATTATTGGTTGCAGTGTTTATTCCAGGAGTTAGTATTTCTAAACTAGGGGCTACTCGCTGGATTGGAATTGGTAGTTTTTCGTTACAGCCGAGTGAAATTGCCAAGTTTGCGTTGGTCATTTTTGCGGCGCGGATATTTGCGGGAAAGTTCAAAAACACAGTTGTTGTTAAAGGTAAGGACCGCTTACCAATACCCAAGTTGTGGCAAGCTTTGGTGGTCTTATTTGGTGGTGGCGTTATGTGTGGATTAATCATTTTAGAGCCGAATATGTCAATTACCATGACGGTTGGTATCATTATGTTTGTGATTTTGTTTTTATGTGGTGTGCGATTGAAAACAATGGGGTTGATTTTATTGCCAGCAGTGGCGACGGTAGCAGTAATGTTAATTGCGGCACCATACCGTTTGAAGCGTTTGTCGGCGTTTGTTGACCCGTGGGCGAATCCCAAGTGCGAGGGATTTCAATTGATCGAAAGCTTATATGCGATTGCTAACGGTGGTTTTTGGGGTGTTGGGTATGGTCATAGTGTACAAAAGAATATGTTTTTACCGTTTTCAGAAAGTGATTTCATCTTTGCGATTATTGCAGAAGAATTTGGCTTGATTGGTTGTTTAGCGCTGTTTGCGGTATTCGGTTGGATTGTTTATAAGATTTTCAAAATTGGACATAATTGTGCGGATTTTTTTGGGCGTTATCTTTGTTATGGAATTGCAACGGTAATTATGGTGCAGACGAGTTTAAATTTTGCGGTCGCAACTGGTTCGATTCCGCCAACGGGTTTACCTTTGCCGTTTATTTCATTTGGTGGTACCAGTTTGCTAGTCTTTATGTCTGCCATCGGGGTAGTGTTGAATGTACACAAACAAAATAAGCGTGAAAATTTGGTTTTGTGAATTTTTATTTTGTGGGATAATGTTGGTGTGAGTACGCAACATATCTTTGTGGATTATGAAGGAACTTTGTGCGAATCGCCGGTGTGTGGCGGTGTATTTAGTGATTTGTTGTTTGATGATGCGTTTACTAATTTGAAACCAAATAACAAGGTAAAAAAATATTTATCAGAACAAAGCAATGCACAAATTTATGTACTAGGAGTGGTTGATACTGGTCGTGAAGTAAAACAGAAAGAGCGGTGGTTAAAAAAATATTATCCAATGATTCCAGAAGAAAATTATATTTTTGTCAGTAGTGAACATCAAAAAGTTGATGTCATTGACGCTTTTGTTGAAAGGTTTGGTTGGGATAAGAGCAAAGTTTTATTAATTGATGATAAAGAAAAACACCTTGTACCGGTTAGAAAAGCCGGTTATCGTGGTGTTAACGCAAACGATTTATAAAATTGTCGTGTAAATATTGCAATAATTCGTCTAAAAAGTCAAAGTGGTAATCGAGAAGTTGAAATTGTGATTAAAATATGTTATGATAACATCATGCTTTATTTTGTAAGACATGGTGCAACGGATTGGAGTGAATATAAAAACGAGCATGGCGAAAAAGACCCTAAATTTCAAGGTCGCACTGAAGTCCTTTTGAACCAAAAAGGTAAGGAACAGGCGCGTGCACTGGCTGAACAATTAAAAGATATTAAGTTTGATCGTGTAATTTGTTCACCTTTGGGGCGTGCAAAACAAACTTGTTATTTGGTTTATAAAGGTGATGTGCGGGTTGAAATTGATGAACGCGTAATTGAACGGGATTTTGGTGAATTCGAGGGAAAAACTTGTCATGAGTTCGATTTTAATAGTTTTTGTAACCGTAATTTACAACAAAAATATCAGAGAGCGGAAACAATTCAAGATGTAGAGAAACGCGTGTTTAGTTTATTAGATGAATTAAAGAAAAAGCCTAACCAAAATGTGTTGATTGTTTCACATGGCGGTGTGGGGTGTGTTTTAATGAGTTATTTTAAGGGTATTCCAGCTGATGGTAATTATTTGTCATATATATTACCGCATGGGCAGCCATTAGTGTTGGATTTTAAAGAATTAATCAAACAAAAAGAAAACGACGGTCGCACAATGTAATTCGATCGTCGTTTGCTTTAATGTTTTTATTTTTCAATTGTTAAGTCAATTTTGGTGGTTTTAAGATTTAATTTGGAAAGTGGTTTTTTAACAAACTGCACAGCTTTTTGTGCTTCCATAGCGTCAGTATAGCCCTTGTGTAATCTTTCGTCACAAATCATACCATAACTTTGAATGTTTGCTTTTTCGCATATCTGCTTAATGTTGTTTGAGAAAGTAAAAGAAACATTTTCGAAAGAAACTGATTTGAAAATAGGTTGGTTGTTTTCAGCAGTTAATGACGGAAGAAATGACATTAAATCTTTAATGTAACGCGCTTTTTGGGGAGTTATTTTAAAATTATCCATATTCATAGTGCAGTGGTTCATGTTGATGTGCAGGATAACATTGTTTAAAGTTTTGTCGGCGTAGAAAAAGATTTTGTCCATGTTCATCGAGTTGATATAAACATCAGTAACCTTGTTTAAGCCATTGTTGGAATTGCTGGCAAAATTAATCTGAATGTGGTCTTGTGGTTCGGCAAAACGGAGGTCGAGTTTATTATTGACTCCGCGATAATAAGTAATATATTTGCAATTTGGTTCCGAGTTGGCAATTTCGGCTTGATTCTTGGGATCAATTGCAAGGTCATATGCAGGGTGAATTAAGTATTCGACATTTTTGTATTTAGCAATATAATTTTCGTTGTTCATTTTTTCTCCTTTATGAATGCAGGGAGTATAGCACAGCTATTTTGTAAAAGTCAATGGTGGTAAAAAAATAATTTATCATCTTTGGCAAAAGTGCTAAATTAAATTGATATGCCGTCACAGATAACACATTTAGCCGTGGCAAAACGGTTCATAGAAAAACATCCGCATGTAATTAAAGATATGCAGCGCTTCTTTGATGGTAGCGTAGTGCCAGATTTGGACTCCGATAAGGGAAGATCGCATTATGGAATTCGTACGGAAAAAGATGATATCTTAAAATATAATCGCGAGAAGGTTAATCCCGAAAAATTTTTGGCAACACATAATTTAAGTGATGATTTTGATAAAGGACAATATTTACACTTGTATGTTGATTATAAATGCTATAACGAATTTCTGCTAGATTATTTTCATCAGGATAAGCCTAGTAAACAAATTAATATTGATATTTACGAAGCGTCGCGTCGTGATGATGAATACCTGTCCAAAAAATATGGAGTAACATATGCGGACACTAGTTATGCACACGAATTAGAGGTTTTGAATGCAACATGGGATAATGAGGCCGCAGAAAAACGCCGACAACCAGGCTGTTGCTTTGATATGCCGTATGATCTTGATGCCTTGGAGAAATTTATTGAAAAAATGTCAGATACAGAATTACCAGAGATGTAATTATTTTTCCATTTTATCGATGAAAAGTATGCCATTCATGTGGTCAATTTCGTGACAACAGCAAACTGCATCCATGCCGTGGAAAGTGCGGTTGTGTTTTTGTCCGTTGCGATCTTGATATTCTAAGGTAACTAAATGTGGGCGGCGTACGCGACCGCTTATGCCTGGGCATGAAAGGCAGCCTTCGGTATCAAAGCGTGGATTTTTGGCAACTTTAATGATAGGGTTAATGATTTCCACTGGGCCGTATTCTTCACTGAAAATGATGGCCATACGATAAAGAACTCCAACTTGAACCGCGGCCAGCCCCATGCCGTTGGCGTGGAGTAGTGTTTCGTGCATATTTTCCAAGATTTCATGCAAGTGTGGCGAAAACTCGTCAACGACTTTACTGGTCTTACGAATTAATGGGTTATCTTGTCTGATAATAGTTAAACGAGCCATATAATATTATAGCGAAAGATTAAAATTTTGTCTAGTGGTTATAAATATACCATATATAGTGTTTATTATTATAATAACAAATACTAATATATTA